>NZ_JBHFKV010000023.1:0-77409 GCF_042879355.1 Photorhabdus sp. RM71S
AAGTAAATAAGTAAATAAGTAAATAAGTAAATAAGTAAATAAGTAAATAAGTAAATAAGTAAATAAGTAAATAAGTAAATAAGTAAATAAGTAAATAAGTAAATAAGTAAAATATTATATTAAATAATATATAAAACATCAAGTTAATTTTAAAATTTACCTTCTATAAATATCTCACAAATTGCTTTTGTCCCGGTTCCCCCAAAGGAGATCCGATATTCTATACCCTATGGATTTCAAGATGCATCGCAACGGCAAGGGAGAGAATCCCCGGGAGCATAGATAACTATGTGACTGGGGTGAGTGAGTGCAACCAACAAAGAGGCAACTTGAAAGATAACGGGTATATAATAATGAAATTAATTAACGGATGGTGTAACGAATGTGCAAAATAATATCATTCGTGGTTTGCAATATTGCTTTTTGCTTGTCGGTGGCATTCAGGAATTGAAGATTCAATCTATCGTCATCATCAAAGGTAATATCTTCAAATGGCAGATATTTGCCGTCATTGAAATCCAGTTGAAACTGACTACTATCATTGGTGCCATGAGATACAGCCAATTCTGAACAGCTATCGGTAATTTAATACCACCACCATAGCTGAGCATAGCCTGAATATCCTAATAAGGCCCAACCAATGCAGGCAATGCAACACTGATTTGCTTGATACGACGAATCTTGTTATCACCAACGATGCTGTCCGGGTAATCGCTCTCCAATTGCATTTATTAGTCGAATCCGCCGATAATAAGAATTCACTCTTTATAACAATACTGCGAAAAAAATATGCTCTTACTAAGCAACATTTCTTAATAAGAGCCAATGATTAAGGACGAACACCCAAAGTATGACAAATTGCATAACTCAGTTCTGCGCGGTTTAAGGTATAAAAATGAAAATCCTTCACACCTTCGCGGCTTAAAATCTTCACCATATCCATTGCGATAGAAGCACCAACTAAATTTGCGCTTTCAGGATCATCATCCAGCCCATCAAACATTCTGGTCATCCAACTTGGAATACGCACATTAGTCATTACAGCAAAACGTTTAAGCTGACGGAAATTGGATACCGGCAAAATTCCCGGTACGATTTCCACATCAATCCCGGCAGTCACACAGCGGTCACGAAAACGTAGGTAACTTTCCACATCAAAGAAGAATTGAGTAATAGCACGGTTCGCCCCCGCATCAATTTTTCGTTTCAGGCTAATCAAGTCAGCCTGAGAACTTTTTGCCTCAGGATGCACCTCAGGGTAAGCCGCAACGGAAATATCAAAATCAGCCTCTTTCTTAAGTAATTCAACCAGATCAACTCCATACATTTTGGGTTTTTCACTGTTTTCCGGTAAATCACCCCGCAAAGCCACAATATGGCGAATACCATTTTTCCAATAATCACGGGCAATTTCGCACAATTCATCGCGGCTGGCATCAATACAAGTAAGGTGCGGAGCCGCTTCAAGGCCGGTTTTTTCTTTTATTCCCTTGATTATGCTATGGGTACGATCACGCTCGCCAGAGTTAGCGCCATAAGTAACAGAAACAAATTTAGGCTTGAGGGTGCTCAGGCGATTAATGGATTTCCACAGGGTTTTTTCCATCTCGGCTGTACGCGGTGGAAAGAATTCAAATGAAACACGGATCTGTCCTTCCAGTTCAGCCAGATTCTGATTCAGCGCCTCGCGCTGATTTGCGTGAAAAAAACTCATATCCTGCACCTCGTTAACAAGCGGAATAATTTCCCATCTTAATAATTTGCCAGTTACTTTTATTTGAACATCTAAACACCTATACGTTTAGACGTCCAAATAAGATGAGGGATCGGCATTTTTTAGTCAACAACAAAGTTGAGTTAAATCGGTGAGGAATATTCACCCTGAATCGGAAAAAAATTCATCGAGGAATCTTTAGCAAAAACCGCCGTAAACCCTTGCTCAGTGCGGGGATATCAGGCGAAAAGCCCAAAGGGCTTTGAGCGCGGTGAAGATCCCGAAATTGTCAACGCCACCCGTAACCTGCGTCGAAAGCAGAAATCGCTGTCCCGCAAACAAAAGGGCAGAGCTAACCGCAGCAAGGCCCGATTACGTCTGGCCGCAGTCCATGAGCGGATAGCCCATGCCCGCGCTATCGGGGATGCGGGCTGGCATGGCTTCCTCATGAAACTGGAATACAAAGCCGCAGCGGCGGGGGTCTATCTGGTCAAACTAGATCAGTGGTTCGCCAGCTCGAAAACCTGTCATTGCTGTGGTCACAAAGTGTCGGAAATGCCGCTGCGTAAGCGGATCTGGCAATGCCCTTTCTGTCGAGTTGAACATGACCGCGATATCAATGCGGCGATCAACATCCAGCGCAAGGGCATAACAGCATTACAGGCGGCGGGACTCGCCGTTTCTGCCCACAGAGGCCAGCGTAAATCCGTTGCATCGACGGTTGCGGCCTGAGAAGTGGGAAGCCTCGCCGTTTTTTACGGCGGGGAGCAGTCACAAAGCTTAAAGCAGTTGTGACAAACGGTTAAGATCAGACTGAATCGCTCCGGCGGTCACGTCCCGACCTGCCCCCGGCCCACGGATCACTAACGGATTATCACGATACCAACGGCTCTCAATCGCAAACACGTTGTCGCACGGTAGCAAAGACGCCAATGGGTGATCAGGACGTACCGCCTCAACACCCACCTTTGCCTTACCATTCGCATTAAAACGGGCAACATAACGCAGCACCATGCCCATTTCCTGCGCCGCAGCTAATCGCTGCACCATCTGCGCATTGATAGCACCGCTATTATCAAAGAATTGTTCAATAGAGCCTGATTCTGCTTCTTTCGGCACCAGTGACTCAACACGCACTTGCTCTGGCTCAATCTCATACCCTGCTTCACGGGCAAGGATAATCAATTTACGCATCACATCCTGACCAGACAAATCAATACGCGGATCAGGTTCTGTCAATCCCTGTTGCCACGCCTGTTCAACTAAATCACTAAACGGTACTGAACCATCAAATTGCAGAAACAGCCAAGATAATGTGCCGGAGAAAATGCCACTAATGGACAAAATGGTATCACCACTCTCCCGTAAGTCCCTCACGGTATGATTGATAGGTAAGCCAGCGCCAACTGTTGCATTGTAAAACCAATGGCGACCTGTTTTAGTAAATGCATCACGAATGAAACGATAATCACTGCTACTGGAAGCACCGGCAATTTTATTGGCACTGATAACATGGAAACCATAACTGGCAAAATCACTGTAACATCGAGCTAGTTCTTCACTCGCCGTCACATCTAGGATCACCAAATCGTCATAAGGATGCGCTCGCATCCACAGAAATAATTCATCAACATCATATTCTGTCGCTTCGTCATCAAAAAAAGCTAATGCTCGACTAGCATCAATCCCTTGATAGTCGAGTAAACTCCGGCGACTATCCGCCACACCGGCCAGAACAAATTCAAAATCACTGCGAGCCGAAATGTTTTTCTGCTCACGAGCGAATAACTCCAACCAACGAGAGCCAATATTTCCTTTACCAAACAAAATCAGACCAATCCGTTTTTCAGCCCGGAACAAACTCTGATGCAACCCCTGAATCACATGTTCAGTCTGATTAGTCCGCAACACAGCGACAAGGCTGATGCCATCCTCAGCATGCCAGATAAATTCTACCGGCTGATCTTTAAGTTGCTGATAAAAACGGTGGCAATGTAATGGGTTCTTGCATACACCAGCTCCAACCAGTGCCACCAGCGCCAAACCTTCTCTAAGGGAAAGTTTCCCCGGAAGCGTAGCATCTTCCAGCACACACAATGCACTATTCACCACTTCGGAAGTGTAACAGAGCTGAATCAAATTACAGTCTAGATGGATACCTGTCGCCAATGGGCGAATTTGTTCTCGCTTTAACAACAGATCAATATCTTTGTATATCTGTTTAAAATCATGATGAGCGGCCACATGCAACTCAATTAGGCAAACATCATCATGACTAGTAACAATTTTTGCGCCAGTCCCAGAAGCCAAAACCCTTTCAATACGCGTTGATCCTTGCTCCGGCTGGTAGCTGCAACGTAATAGCAAATCAATATCACTGAAGGAAACAGGCTGTAAGGTACGAGCATGCAACACGGGTGCGGCAAGACGAGCAAGTTCGCTGGCTTCATCCAAGCGTAATAGTGGTAACAAACAGGCATCTTTGACTTTTCTCGGATCAGCACTGTAGACACCAGCAACATCACTCCAGATGGTTACCCGCCTCGCCCCTGCCAAAGCCCCAACCTGAGTTGCGGAGTAGTCACTGCCATTTCGCCCCAATAACACCGTTTCTCCATCATGATTACTGGAGATAAAACCGGTCACCACCAGTCGTTTATTTAGGTTTTGTGTTAGCAACTGATTTAGCAATGGTTGGGAAAGGGTAACATCAATTTGCGGCTGAGCCGCCCGTTCCGCGCGTAAAAACTGGCGAGCATCCACCCAAGCGCTAGGAATACCCTGAACTTCAAGCACAGCCGACATCAAACGCGCGGACCAGATCTCTCCGTGCCCCACCACTTCTGCATAAGTCACATCACTAACGGGTTTATCCAGTAATGCACTTAGCTTTTCAAGATCGGCAATAAAACGCTTCACCAACTCTTCAGCAACAGTTTCAGGTAGCAAACCTCTAATCAGATCCTGCTGATAACGGCGCAGAACCTGCTGTACCTGATGGGCAGAAATACGGTCGCTCTGGCTAAGTTTAAGCCAATTAATTAACTGGTTAGTCGTGCTGCCTGCCGCGGATACCACCATTAAATCACCGGGTTGGCTGTAATTAGCCATAATCTTGGCTACCCGTTGATAACATTTCACATCCGCGAGACTACTTCCACCAAACTTATGTAATTGGCGGTCATTTTCCGCCCTTGCAACTACCAGTGCACTCATGGTCACTCCTTTACTACTGCCTGAAATGCATTTTCCAAATCAGCGATTAAATCCTGACTATCTTCAATACCCACAGAAACACGCAATAGTGAATCCGTAATCCCCGCTTCCGCCCTTGCCTGTGCTGACATGCCAGCGTGAGTCATGGTAGCCGTATGAGAAATTAAGGTTTCCACACCGCCCAGTGATTCCGCCAAAGTAAATAACTTTAACTCAGACAGAAAACGGCGTATCGCCTGTTCACTACCATCTAACTCAAAGCTTATCATTGCGCCAAAACCAAATTGTTGCTTACAAGCAATTTCATGCCCAGGATGATCTTTCAAAGCAGGATAAAAAAGTTTTTTCACTAACGGTTGCTGTTGAAGATAATTGACGATCTCCAATGCATTCTTTTGCTGTAGCAAGACCCGTGGCGATAAAGTGCGCATGCCGCGCAACAGCAGGTAGCTATCAAACGCCGCACCGGTCACACCAATATTATTCGCCCACCAAGCGAGCTCCGTTGCAACCTCTTCATCCTTTGCAATAATGGCTCCGGCAATCACATCAGAATGTCCATTAAGATATTTAGTACAGGAATGCACAACCAGATCTGCCCCCAACTCCAAAGGCTTCTGTAGTACAGGGCTCAGGAAAGTGTTATCAACAATGACTGTCGCACCTACCTCATGGGAAAGCTGGCATATATGAGCAATATCGACAATACGCAATAAAGGATTACTGGGCGTTTCAATCAATACCAACTTTGGTTTTTTGGACAAGACTTGCTTTAATGCCTGTTCATCACTCTGATCGACAAAAGCCACTTCATAAGCACCGCGTTTAGTCTGGCTGTCAAATAAACGGTAACTGCCACCGTAACAGTCATGAGGCGCAACCAACAGATCGCCAGGTTGAAGGAAAACCGTGCATAACAGGTGAATGGCTGACATTCCACTGCTGGTCATAATAGCACCCGCTCCCCCCTCCAGCTCAGCTAATGCCTGTTGCACCATATCGCGGCTCGGATTACTCCTGCGAGAATAATCATGTGTCCTTGGCTGATTAAAATCAGTAAAGTTATATGTGCTGGAAAGATATATAGGCGGAACAACACAACCATACTGTTCATCATTATTCAGCCCATTGCGAACTGCTATTGTTGCCGGCTTGCGTGTCATATCAGCTACCACTATCTGTCATAAATTAAGTCAGGGAAGAATATCCGCTGCCACAGTAGACGTCAATACATCTAGACATCTAAACCTCTTTACGGTTAGATTAGACAATGGGATAATTATTCATCATAACTAATGCTGCTTTATTTATCAGTAGCCATTAGTTTATCGCATATACTATAACTGTATAATTGATAAGGAAATCACGATAAAATGGCAATATGTCACAACGAAAGCTGGTGCTGTTATCTGGCTTAATTTTATGATTTTACGACTATTTAAGGTACCCCATGGCTGAGTGGAACGGTGAATATGTCAGCCCTTATGCTGAACATGGCAAAAAAAGCGAACAAGTGAAGAAAATCACAGTCTCGATTCCTTTGAAAGTGTTGAGAATCCTCACTGATGAACGCACTCGTCGCCAGGTCAATAACCTGCGTCATGCAACTAATAGTGAATTGCTGTGTGAAGCATTCCTGCATGCATTTACTGGACAGCCGCTACCCGATGATGCTGATTTACGTAAAGAGCGTAATGATGAAATCCCAGAGGCAGCCAAAAAAATCATGCGGGAATTAGGTATTGATCCTGATACCTGGGAATATTGATAGTAGCGAAAAAAACTCCTGTAAAAATTCAGGGATTTTTTATTTTGGCTAAAATGCAAAACGCCCGATGCAAAACACCGGGCGTTAGTACCAGTCGGCCTGTCATCATGGACAGGCTCAATTCTGCAATTATTTGCTGACACCTGGAACATTGAAACGTTTCTTAAAGCGATCAACACGACCACCAGTAGCAACATCACGTTGTTTACCCGTATAGAATGGGTGGCATTGGCCGCATACGTCCAGGTTCAGAGCGTGACCAGCGGTAGATCTAACTTGTATTACATTACCGCAAGAGCAGGTTGCAGTAATTTCTTCATATTTAGGATGAATACCTTTTTTCATGGGATAACCTCTGTTAAGGCCGTGTCGCTATCCAGCCCTGTTGCCGCCAGACACCACACGTCGTGTTGATAAAATGAGTTTGGTATCTTCCGTACCAAAGGTGGCGGATCATACAGAATATCTGCCTATCTCGCAATGAAATCCACTCAACACCTATGGTACTCTATAATCAATTTTTGATTACATTTTAACTTACCCATTGATTTTACGGAATAATTTTATGGTTGTTGTTCAGGTTGCTCTGCCTGTCCCTCTTACCCGCTCTTTTGACTATCTGCTACCCGCAGAGAGTCAATTACCCGTTGCAGGAATGCGGGTAACAGTCCCTTTTGGCAAACGTAAAGCGATTGGTATCGTTACCGGGATAGTTGACAACAGTGATATTCCAGCAGAACAACTGAAAACCATAGAATCTATTCTCGATACTCACTCCTTATTTCCAGAAAACCTTTGGCAATTATTGCTCTGGGCATCCAGTTATTACCATTACCCCATCGGTGAAGTCCTGTTCCATGCATTGCCGGTGCTGCTTCGTCAGGGAAAACCCGCAGAATCAACTCCACTATGGCAATGGCAAGTCACGCCAACAGGCGCTGAATTACCGCTAGCACAACTGAAACGCTCGCCAAAACAGCAGCAAGTACTGGCAACCCTACGCCGTAAAGCAATATATCGCCATCAGATTACAGAACTGGAACTGAGCGAAAGCGCTTTCCAATCGCTCAAAAAGAAGTCACTTATCGATTTATACCCTGTGCAACCTGAATCTGAGAACTGGCGAAATCACTTCCAAATCACCGGCGAACGCCTGAAATTGAATACCGAACAAGCCACAGCAGTTGGTGCTATCCGTGCAGAAGACCAGCAATTCTCTCCCTGGTTACTGGCGGGCATCACCGGATCAGGTAAAACAGAAGTTTATCTCAGTGTGTTGGAAAATATTCTGGAGCAAGGTAAACAAGCGCTGATACTTGTACCGGAAATTGGCCTGACACCACAGACCATCCGTCGCTTCCGTGAACGTTTCAACGCACCGGTTGATGTTCTTCATTCAGCCCTGAATGACAGTGAACGTCTTGCTGTATGGCTACGAGCGCGACAAGGTGAAAACGCCATTGTCATCGGTACACGCTCAGCCCTATTTACCCCTTTCGCCTGCCTTGGCATCATCATTATTGATGAAGAACATGACAGCTCTTATAAGCAACAGGAGGGCTGGCGTTACCATGCCCGTGATTTAGCGGTATTCAGAGCAAAAAAAGAGAATATCCCGGTAATCATGGGCTCTGCGACCCCAGCACTGGAAACACTTTACAATGTGCAACAAGGCAAATACCGCCCGCTAACATTGTCCAAACGGGCAGGTTATGCTCAGCCAGCGACTCAGCATCTGTTGGACTTAAAAGGCTTACCACTCAAAATCGGGTTATCTCAACCACTAATAAAGCGTATTGAAGAACATCTACAAGCCAATAATCAGGTCATACTTTTCCTTAACCGCCGCGGTTACTCACCTGCCCTACTCTGCCATGAATGTGGCTGGATTGCAGAATGCCAACGCTGTGACCATTATTACACGCTGCATCAATACCATCGTCAGTTACGTTGCCATCATTGTGACAGCCAGCGCCCCGTTCCCCGTCAGTGCCCGCAATGCGGTTCTACTCATCTTCAACCTGTTGGCCTTGGCACAGAACAGCTTGAAGACGGTATTTCAGCCCTATTCCCTAATGTACCTGTTACCCGCATTGACAGGGATACCACTAGCCGCAAAGGAACACTGGAACAACAACTGGCTGACATTCACGCCGGAAATGCCCGTATACTGATTGGCACCCAAATGCTGGCAAAAGGTCACCATTTTCCTGATGTCACACTGGTCGCGTTACTCGATGTTGATGGTGCCTTATTTTCAGCAGATTTTCGGGCAGCAGAACGTTTCGCACAACTTTATACACAGGTTTCTGGTCGGGCTGGTCGGGCTGGTAAACGAGGAGAAGTGGTTCTTCAGACTCATCATCCTGACCATCCATTACTGCAAATTTTGCTCAATAAAGGCTACGATGCTTTCGCTATTCAAGCTATGGATGAACGCAAAAGTGTGTTTTTACCACCATTTACCAGCCATATTATCTTACGGTCAGAAGATCACGATAATCAGCAAGCACCTGCTTTTTTACAACAACTGCGCCTGCTTTTTGAACACCACCCTTTGCGGGATGATAACTTATGGATCATGGGCCCGGTTCCTGCATTACAGTCAAAAAGAAGTGGTCGTTATCGTTGGCAACTATTAATTCAACATCCATCCAGAACTGTTTTACAAAAAATCATGGCACTGGTTTATCCACAGATAACAGCTTTACCGCAAACCCGAAAAGTGAAATGGAATATCGATGTTGATCCAACTGACAGTTAGTAATTAATCGCCTCTATTTTAAAACACATAACCTGAGCAGATTAAACATACTCTTATTTACTATTTAAAAAATCACACCCAACAATCCGTAACCAATGAAAAATTACTCACTAATTTGCGAGCCATATCGAATAAATGATTTATATCACACTTTTTTACAAACTAAGGAATAAATGAATTTGCCAAACTGTTTAGAATGATCCCTTAATAACATTGTCATAACCTTAAACCGCATGTCGTTACTTTCCTTAAAGTCACTGACGGTTTCCCGGCAACCAGAAAATGACAATCATTTAACTAATCAGTCAGGAAATGAGGAGTGAGTTTTGGAGCAGAAAAAGAATGGCACCTCCGCAACAATGAAAGATGTCGCTGAAGTGGCTGGCGTTTCTACCGCAACAGTATCGAGAACACTCATGAATCCAGAAAAGGTTTCTTCCCAGACCCGACAAAAAGTGGAACAAGCTGTACTGGCTGTGGGCTATTACCCAAATAATTTATCCCGTAATCTTAAACGCGGTGAGTCAAAAACTATTTTAGTGATAGTGCCAAATATCAGCGATCCCTTTTTCACTGACGTGATTTGCGGCATTGAAGAGACAGCGGAACAACATGGCTATCTGGTTTTAATCGGTGATTGCCAACATCAGCAAAAACAGGAACACGCGTTTCTCAACCTGATTGTCACCAAACAAATTGATGGTCTGTTGCTACTGGGTTCGAATATCCCGTTTGATGCCAGCAAAGAAGAACAAAAAAACCTACCACCAATGGTAATGGCAAACGAATTTGCACCAGAGCTAGAACTGCCGACTATTCATATTGATAACCTGACCGCCGCATTCAATGCGACTCATTATCTACAAACATTGGGACATAAACGCATTGCCTGCCTCTCCGGTCCGGAAAATATACCGATTTGCCGCTATCGCCTTCAGGGATATATCCAAGCATTGCGTCGCTCTGGTGGGACAATTCGTGAAGATTATATTGTCCAAGGTCACTTTACCCATGAAAGCGGCGCAAAGCTGACTGAACAGTTGCTCTCTCTGCTGGATCCCCCTACAGCCATCTTCTGCCACAGCGATGTTATGGCGATTGGCGTGATGTGGCAGGCTAAAAGAATGGGCTTAAAAATACCGGAAGATTTATCAATCATTGGGTTTGATAACTTAAGTCTCGCCATGTACAGCGATCCGCCGTTGACAACCGTTGGACAGCCCAGTTATCAAATTGGCCGCAAGGCAATGTTACTGTTGCTAGATCAAATCCAGGGTCACACAACTTCAGGCGGTTCTCAGTTACTGGAATCGGAATTAATTATTCGGCAAAGCACCTGTTCGCCTAAAAGCTAGGCAAATAACCGCAGGTTAAGTAACATATCGTTTATTTTCTTTTACTTAAATTACTCAGCGAATTAGACAGTGGCACAACGAGATTATGTGAGTCGCGGGCGTTCAAACACCCGCCGTAAAAATACCGATAAGAAAAAACACCAAGCCCAGGGGCTGCCAAAAGCAACGCTGGCCATCGCGGTAGCCTTAGTCGTTATCTTTATTGGTGGCCTTTACTTTATTACCCACAATAAACAGAAAAGCGAACCAGAAATACTGCCAAAACATTCTCAACAAAACAATGGATTACCACCAAAACCAGAAGAACGTTGGCGCTATATCAAAGAATTGGAAAATCGCCCCGTTGGCATCGAGACACCACGTGATCCCTCATCCGGGGGGCAAATCAATTCACAAACTCAGCTGACCGCAGAGCAACGGCAGTTACTTGAACAAATGCAAGCGGATATGCGCCAACCGGCGACTTCGCTGCCAGAAGTGCCATACAATGGCGTTCAAGTGCCGCGTTCACAAGTGATCATCAAGCCATCAGCGGAAACACAACAGCTGCTGGAAACAAGACCACAACTACAGCCTCGACAAACGTTACCACAACAACCAATGCAGACTCAGCCAGTTCAGCCACAAACTCTACCACCGGCTGAAACCAGTAAACCTAAGCCCGTAGAAAAGGCCCAGCGTATGATTTTACAATGTGGTTCATTCCGCAATATGGACCAAGCTGAATCAGTACGTGCCAATCTGGCATTTGCGGGTATTGAAAGCCAGATCACAACGGGAGACGGCTGGCATCGTGTTGTTCTTGGTCCCTACAGTAAAAACACCGCAGAAAAAATGCGGGAACGTCTGAAAGGCGCTGGCGTATCAGGTTGCATTCTCCGTGTTACTGGGGGTTGAAAAATGATAATTCTCCCCCATCTATACTGCCAACACCGTGCACACGGTATTTTCGATAGCCGTATACCCTATGGATTTCAAGATGCATCGAGACGGCAAGGGAGCGAATCCCCGGGAGCATAGCTAACTATGTGACCGGGGTGAGCGAGTGCAGCCAACAAAGAGGCAACTTGAAAGATAACGGGTATATACACTGTCGAAAGTACCGTGCGTCACATTTATCTATTTTTGTAACCAAGGGCTTACTCGTGACTACAATCGTAAGTGTTCGCCGTAATGGCCAAGTCGTAATCGGTGGTGATGGACAGGCAACGATGGGTAATACCGTCATGAAAGGCAATGTCCGTAAAGTTCGCCGCCTCTATAATGACAAAGTAATCGCGGGTTTTGCCGGCGGTACAGCAGACGCTTTTACTCTGTTTGAACTGTTTGAACGTAAACTTGAAATGCACCAAGGGCATCTGACCAAAGCAGCGGTTGAGCTTGCTAAAGACTGGCGCACTGATCGCATGCTACGCAAACTGGAAGCTCTGCTGGCAGTCGCAGATGAAAATACCTCCCTGATCATTACAGGTAACGGCGATGTCATTCAGCCAGAAAATGACCTAATTGCCATTGGTTCCGGTGGCCCATACGCCCAATCTGCTGCACGAGCAATGCTGGATAATACCGATCTCAGCGCCAGACAAATTGCAGAGAAAGCGTTAACCATTGCCGGTGATATCTGCATTTATACCAACCATAATCACAACTTCGAAGAACTTCCTTCAAAAGCGTAAGGGTAGATAGTATGTCTGAAATGACTCCACGCGAAATTGTCAGCGAACTTGACAAACACATTATTGGTCAGGACAAAGCGAAACGCGCTGTAGCTATCGCACTCCGTAACCGCTGGCGTCGTATGCAGCTAGATGAAACGCTGCGCTACGAAGTAACACCTAAAAATATCCTGATGATTGGTCCGACTGGGGTAGGTAAAACCGAAATCGCCCGTCGCCTGGCAAAACTGGCAAATGCGCCGTTTATCAAAGTCGAAGCGACAAAATTCACCGAAGTTGGCTATGTTGGTAAAGAAGTCGACTCTATCATCCGTGATCTGACCGATGCCGCGGTTAAAATGGTCCGCCTGCAATCCATCGAAAAAAACCGTTATCGGGCAGAAGAATTGGCAGAAGAGCGTATTCTGGATGCCCTGATCCCACCAGCCAAAAATAACTGGGGACAAACGGAGACGCAAGTCGAGCCATCAGCCGCACGCCAAGCATTCCGTAAGAAACTACGTGAAGGTCAACTTGATGATAAAGAAATCGAGATTGATGTTGCTACCACACCTGTGGGCGTCGAGATCATGGCGCCTCCGGGTATGGAAGAGATGACAAATCAGTTGCAATCTATGTTCCAGAACCTTGCCGGTCAGAAACACAAATCTCGTAAGCTAAAAATCAAGGATGCTTTCAAGCTACTGATCGAAGAAGAAGCCTCTAAACTAGTTAACCCGGAAGAATTGAAACAACAGGCTATTGATTCCGTTGAACAACACGGTATTGTCTTCATTGATGAAATCGACAAAATCTGCAAACGAGGTCAGACCTCAGGCCCTGATGTTTCCCGTGAAGGTGTTCAGCGTGACCTGTTGCCATTGGTGGAAGGTTGTACAGTATCCACTAAACACGGCATGGTAAAAACAGACCACATCCTGTTTATCGCCTCAGGTGCATTCCAGGTTGCCAGTCCTTCCGATCTTATCCCTGAATTACAAGGGCGCCTGCCGATCCGAGTGGAGTTACAGGCACTAACTACAAAAGATTTTGAGCGTATTCTGACTGAACCGAGTGCATCCCTGACGGAGCAGTACAAAGCACTGATGGAAACGGAAGGTATGATCATCAGTTTCACGGATGATGGCATTAGCAAAATTGCAGAATCCGCATGGCAGGTAAATGAATCGACCGAAAATATCGGGGCCCGTCGCCTACATACTGTGCTTGAGCGGCTGATAGAAGATATCTCCTTCGAAGCCAGCGAACGCCGTGGCCAGTCAGTTGATATTGATGCCGACTATGTTAAAAAACATCTAGATGAATTGGTTGCAGATGAAGATCTGAGCCGCTTTATCCTATAATCGGTATATACGATTTCTGATCCGCTATAATGAATCATGGGAGGCAAGCCTCCCATGATTCATTATAAATTTACAGGAGTAAGTGAACTCAGAAATGAACTCATCAACTTCCATCAGTCAAACTCAAGCATGGCTGGAAAGTTTGCGCCCTAAAACGCTACCACTCGCCCTTGCCGCCATTATTACTGGCTCAGCCCTTGCTGCTTGGACAGGGCATTTCAAGCTACCAGTCGCCTTACTAGCGCTATTAACAGCTGCCATACTGCAAATTCTGTCCAATCTCGCCAATGATTACGGTGATGTTATCAAAGGCAGTGATACTGAAAAGCGTATCGGGCCACTACGGGGTATGCAAAAAGGCATTATTACCATCTCACAGATGAAAAAAGCGCTGAAGATTATTGTCCTGCTAACTTGTCTGTCTGGTAGCGCCTTGATTGCCGTTGCCTGTGAAGAACCTAGCGATATATTCGGTTTTTTAGCACTTGGCTTGCTAGCAATTATTGCCGCAATTACCTATACAGTCGGTACAAAGCCTTATGGCTATATGGGACTTGGCGATATTTCAGTACTGATTTTCTTTGGCTGGTTAAGTGTTGCCGGTACTTATTATCTTCAAGCAGGTTTTTTTGACTCGGTTGTCATACTCCCGGCGACAGCCTGTGGTCTTCTCTCTGCTGCTGTTTTAAATATCAATAACTTGCGTGATATTGAAGATGACAAACGGCATGGCAAAAACACCCTGGCCGTCCGTCTCGGCCCTAAAAAAGCCCGTCATTATCATGGATGTTTAATAATCACAGCAATACTCTGCTTGGTATTATTCACCATACAAAACCCGTCTGGCTGGTCAAGCTGGTTGTTCCTGCTCGCTCTGCCTTGGTTGTTCAAACATATGTGGTATGTACTTAATGAACCCACACCGGAGGGAATGCGACCAATGTTGGGACAGATGGTTAAGGCGGCATTATTGACTAATATTCTATTTTCAGTTGGTCTTATTTTTAATTAGACAATATTTGTGCTGTTTTTCCGAAGATGTTGTAACTTAATCATTCTGGATACCTGTTAACAATATCAATTTAATAATTGATGATTTTGCTAACATCGGCCTGAAAGGGATATACTTACTGTTCCATACCTTAACCAGACGTAAATCCTATGAAATATGATACTTCCGAGCTTTGTGACATCTATCAAGAAGAAGTAAATGTGGTAGAGCCTATGTTCTCCAATTTTGGCGGGCGTACTTCATTTGGTGGTCAAATCATCACGGTTAAATGCTTTGAAGACAACGGGTTACTGTACGACCTGCTTGAAGACAACGGTCATGGACGCATTTTACTGGTAGATGGTGGTGGTTCTGTACGCCAAGCATTAATTAACGCTGAGTTGGCACAACTCGCTGTGCAAAATGGATGGGAGGGCATTGTTGTTTACGGTGCTGTACGTCAGGTTGACCAGTTAGCAGAGTTCGACCTCGGCATTCAAGCTATAGCCGCTATTCCTGCTGGCTGTCGTGATGAAGGGACCGGCGCAAGCGATATCCGGGTGAATTTTGGTGGTGTCACCTTCTTCTCTGGCGATTATTTGTATGCCGATAACACCGGTATCATTTTGTCTGAAGAACCACTGGGACTTGATGATAACGAAGAAGATGAGATCATCTGATGATAACGTATGATAAAACTAAGGGCGATTTTTCAGATCGCCCTTCTCTTGTCTGTTGGAAATTTTAATTACTGAACATCTTCCATTTTGCCTAACAAGGCACGCAAACGTTCTTGCCATACTTGTTGCTCTTGTTTTAATTGCTCATTTTCATGAGCCAGAGACTCACGGCCGCTGGTTGCATTCTGGATCTCCTGAGACAAAGATCGATTTTTTTCTTTTAATTCTTCAATTTCCATTTGTAGCAGGGTAATAGTATCAATCGCCTGCTGAACCTTGGCTTCCAGCTTTTCAAACACTTCAAATGACATTCTCGGTTCCCCCTTATAAGCAATTGTCTGATTGTATGTAGCCAAAGCTCCCCTGTCTAGCAACATCCCCAACACATGAAAAATAACTACCAAATAAAAAGCTCAAAATGTCTCACACTTTAATTTTTAGCAAAATAGCGGATAAATGCGGATTCGCTCATTTTGTTGACACAACACACACATTTTAATTTCGCTATTTCTCGTTTCCGCTCATTAACGATAAATTTACATAATCTCCTTTTCAATTTCTGAAAGGTGACAATAATAATTACGCCTCTAAAATCTTCTTTGTAGGATAGAACATATGAGCCAAACCACTAGCACGACATTAACCGGACAATGTATCTCTGAGTTTCTTGGTACCGCACTATTGGTTTTCCTTGGAGTAGGCTGTGTTGCCGCTGCACGTATTGCCGGCGCACAATTAGGCTTATGGGAAATCAGTATTATTTGGGGTATGAGCGTTGCGTTGGCTGTTTATCTCACCGCAGGTGTTTCCGGTGCTCACCTTAACCCAGCAGTGACGATTGCCTTATGGTTGTTTGCCCGTTTTGATGGCAAAAAGGTTATCCCTTTCATTATTGCCCAAATGATTGGTGGCTTCATCGCTGCCGTTCTCATTTACATGATGTACTACAGCGTATTCCTTGATTACGAACAGGTACACAATATCATTCGTGGTACGCCTGAAAGCCTGTTTACAGCAGGTGTATTCTCTACTTACCCAATGGCGCCACTGTCCATTTCTCAGGCTTTTATGATAGAAGTTATCATTGCCGCCATTCTGCTCTGTTTGATTCTGTCGCTGACTGACGACGGCAACGGTATTCCCCGCGGTCCTCTGGCCCCGTTACTGATTGGTATTGTGATTGCCGTTATCGGCGGTGCATTTGGCCCATTAACCGGTTTCGCGCTGAACCCGGCCCGTGACTTTGGCCCCAAATTAGTTGCTTATCTGGCTGGTTGGGGAGATATTGCCCTGACGGGTGGGCGTGAAATCCCTTACTGTCTGGTTACTCTGACCGCCCCTATTATCGGCGGTATTGTGGGAGCATTTGGCTACCGCAAACTTATTGGTCGCAATTTACCATCTGATGTTCATAAGACTGAAGACCAGAAGAATAAGAAAGCCTAAAGTAGAGCATTACCAGAACAGGTTATTATCATGACAACAGAAAATATGATTGAGAAAAAGTATATTGTCGCTCTTGATCAGGGAACCACCAGTTCCCGAGCAATAATTCTTGATCACGACGCCAATATTATCTCAATTTCCCAAAGAGAGTTTACGCAAATTTATCCTAAACCGGGTTGGGTAGAACACGATCCAATGGAAATCTGGGCAACCCAAAGCTCAACTTTAGTAGAAGTATTGGCGAAAGCGGATATTAGTTCTGATCAGATTGCCGGTATTGGGATTACCAACCAACGTGAAACAACGATTATTTGGGAAAAAGAAACCGGTAAACCTATTTACAATGCCATCGTTTGGCAATGTCGCCGTACCGCAGACGCGTGTACTAAACTCAAACAAAAAGAGGGATTAGAAGAATATATTCGCCAGAATACAGGGCTGGTAGTAGACCCTTATTTCTCCGGCACCAAAGTAAAATGGATCTTAGATAACGTCGCAGGCGCCCGTGAACGAGCTGAAAAGGGTGAGCTCCTATTCGGTACTGTGGATACTTGGCTGGTATGGAAAATGACTCAAGGCCGTGTCCACGTTACCGATTTCACAAACGCCTCCCGAACAATGCTGTTCAATATTCACAATCTGGAGTGGGATCAGCATATTCTTGATGAGTTACAAATCCCGCGATCCCTACTGCCTAGCGTTCATTCATCTTCTGAGATTTATGGTCAGACCAACATCGGCGGTAAAGGCGGCACCCGGATCCCTATCTCAGGTATCGCAGGTGATCAGCAAGCTGCTCTATATGGTCAACTTTGTGTCCAACCGGGTATGGCGAAAAACACCTACGGGACAGGCTGTTTCCTACTGATGAACACGGGTACAGATGCCGTACGCTCCAATCACGGCCTACTGACAACCATTGCCTGTGGTCCTCGCGGCGAAGTGAACTATGCACTTGAAGGTGCGGTTTTCGTTGGTGGTGCCTCTATTCAGTGGTTGCGTGATGAACTGAAACTTATTGCAGATGCGGCTGACTCCGAATATTTTGCCACTAAAGTTAAAAATAGTAACGGCGTGTATGTGGTCCCTGCTTTTACCGGCCTTGGTGCCCCCTATTGGGATCCCTATGCCCGAGGGTCAATTTTCGGCCTAACCCGCGGCACCAACAGTAATCACATCATTCGTGCGACGCTGGAATCTATCGCCTATCAGACCCGTGATGTACTGGACGCTATGCAAGCTGATGCAGGCACCCGGCTGCAAGCACTACGGGTAGATGGTGGAGCCGTTGCCAATAACTTCCTGATGCAATTCCAATCAGATATTCTTGGCACCCGTGTAGAACGCCCTGTGGTACGTGAAAGCACTGCATTGGGTGCAGCATTCCTCGCAGGATTGGCAGTTGGCTACTGGAAAGACCTGGATGAAGTGAAAAGTAAAGCCACCATTGAAAAAGAATTCCGTCCAAGCATTGAAACCACTGAACGTAATTACAAATACAATGGCTGGAAAAAAGCAGTTGCCCGTGCGCAGGATTGGGAAGATAAAGGCTAACGCATTCTAATTAATATAAAGAAAGGGTGAAATTACCACCCTTTCTTTACTATATGATTAAACGACATGTCCCTGGCGTTGCATCCTATGTGCCAATGGTAACCAACAAAGCAAGATCAAAACTGACGTAAAGAATATCAGCATGCCTACACTGAATTGATTATTTTGCGGCAGCATTGCAGATAACCAGGTTACTAAGCCAGAGCCAACATTCTGCAAACCACCGACCAGCGCTCCCGCTGCACCAGCCAGATAAGGAAATGGCTCCATTACCCCTGTTATTGCTAGTGGAAACAACATTCCTGCACCAAAGAAAAAAGCAGTGCGCAATTTTATTTTCAGAAAAAATTGCAGTCAATTACGCCACATATGGCAACAAATATGCACATATAAACCCAGCATTAATAAAATAATAGTTAATTTTTCTATGACACAGAATCGATAATGGTATTTATCTCTATAGGACTAAAATAGCGACGTAAAAACAAACTGTTCGGAGATTTCTTTCGGGATAGGAGATAAGTTCCAATGGCAAACTGGGTTACAGGAAAAGTTACACAAGTTATTCACTGGACGAATACCTTATTCAGCATCAGGATACATGCACCGGTTGAAGAATTTACTGCGGGTCAGTTTGCAAAACTGGCGATGGAAATAGATGATGAACGGGTGCAACGGGCCTACTCTTATGTTAATGCCCCGATAGATAATAATCTTGAATTCTACTTAGTGACGGTTCCAGAAGGCAAACTCAGCCCACGGTTAGCAGCTCTGCAACCGGGTGATGATCTCTTAGTAACAGAACAAGCCGCAGGCTTTTTTATTCTTGATGAAATACCTGATTGTGAAACATTATGGATGCTTTCAACAGGGACTGCCATTGGCCCTTATCTGTCAATCCTCCAGCAAGGCGATCATCTGGATAGATTCAAGAACATCGTATTGGTGCATGCGGTCAGACTAACACAAGATTTAAGCTATCTGCCCTTAATGCAGCAATTAGTTGAACGTCTCAATGGCAAGTTACGAATTCAGACTATCGTCAGTCGTGAACAAAACCCCGGCTCATTGACTGGCCGTATCCCGCCATTGATCGAGAACGGCGAACTTGAGTCCGCTGTCGGACTTACGATGAGCAGTGACAACAGCCATATTATGTTATGCGGTAACCCTCAGATGGTGAAAGATACCCAGCAACTACTAAAAGAGCAGCGCGGAATGATAAAACACTTACGCCGCAAACCGGGGCATATCACCAGTGAGCAATATTGGTAATTTCAATCATCTTTGACAGAAATAAAATCCACTTTCTCTGTCGCCTCACCAAACCGGTTTGGCCCATCCGTACCACGGAATACACCGCAATCAAGCACCATCATTACAATGATCAATGTGGGGATAAAACGGCCAATCCCCCATTGCCAGAACGGTGCCATGCCACCCCAGTCAACAGCAATCAACAGCCCTGCCAGTAATAAAAGCAGCGACCAGCCTCCTCGCTTATTTCGATCATGCAGACGCTTAACCATCATTGCCGCTACGGGATACATCACTAAGACAAGTGCAAAAACAGCATAGTGCATGGTCAAAGAATTCATTCCCTGAATAGTCAAGATAACAAACATCAAAGCCAAGCAAACACCAATGCCAATCCAGAATTCACAACGCCCAATTCGTCCTTTGAATGAAAAACCCCATTGTTGTAATGTCATCTATTCTTTTCCAATCGTGTATTCTGTTTCTCTGCGCAGTTTAACCTAAGCGAGCGGCAACATGAAAATGGACGTTAATAAATTTCTAGCCATAATATTAGCGGCAAACAGCGTCGGTTTGCCATTGGTAGCCAATGCTGATAAATCTACAACCACAGAACCCACAGTACAAGCGACCTATCTTCTGCCGAATGCCCCCTCTTTCGATGAAACTATCCCGCGATTTCGCGAAAAATATAATCGCCGCAACCCGACATTGCCACTACGCGAGTATCGGGTAATCATAAGTAAAAACATTTATCCTCCACTGACACGAGCTGCCAGCAAAATCAATGAAAAACTCTATTCTTCCGCCGTACTTGAGCGAGGAAGCGAAAAAATCAAAAGCCTGCAACTGACATTACTACCATCAGAAAATACCGCTGAAACTCAGCAAAACCAAATGTTGGCAGAGCAGTACATGACCGCCCTAATGCGCCACTTTAACCCAACGCTTTCACAGGAACAAAGCAAAGAGAATATTGATAACTTACTCATAAACAGCAAAAAATCGCCATTTTACAGCCACAACATCGGCGCTATTCGCTATATTGTGGTAAATAGTAGTGAAAAAACGCTTACTTTCGCTATTGAACCGATTAAGCTATGGTTATTTGAACCCGATAACTAATCAAATTTAGCAATAAAAAAAAGCTATTGTTGGCAATGATCACTATACTGTGGAGCGCCGATCTACCGAATCGATCTTAAGAATGAATTTCATTCAACTCACTACTTAAACATTCTCTGGTTGGAGGAAAAAACATGCGACATCCATTAGTTATGGGTAACTGGAAATTGAATGGCAGCACCCATATGGTTAACGAACTCATCACTGGCCTGCGTCAAGAATTAAGCAGTGTTACCGGCTGTGACGTCGCTATCGCGCCACCAGCGCTTTATCTCTCTCAGGCTAAACAAGCACTGGCTGGCAGCCGCATTGCTCTAGGTGCACAGGACGTTGACGTTAACCTGTCTGGTGCATTTACCGGTGAAACTTCCGCCACAATGTTGAAAGACATTGGCGCAGAATACATTATTATCGGCCACTCTGAACGCCGTACTTACCACCAAGAAAGTGATGAATTCATTGCGAAAAAATTTTCCATTCTTAAACAACAAGGTCTAATCCCTGTTTTGTGCATCGGCGAAACTGAACAGGAAAATGAAGCCGGCCAAACTGAAAGCGTATGTGCAAGGCAAATTGATGCGGTTCTGAACACATTGGGCGCAGAAGCATTTCAAGATGCGGTCATTGCTTACGAACCTGTTTGGGCGATTGGTACAGGCAAATCAGCAACACCAGCACAAGCTCAGGCTGTGCACAAATTCATTCGTGATCATATTGCGCAGAGAGATGCAGCAATCGCAAAACAGGTCATTATCCAGTACGGCGGCTCTGTAAACGCAGATAATGCCGCTGAACTATTCGCTCAGCCAGACATTGACGGTGCATTAGTTGGCGGTGCATCTCTAAAAGCTAATGCTTTCGCTGTTATCGTAAAAGCCGCAGCCACTGCGAAAAAAGCCTAATTCATATTTCAACGATAACTGACCGCCGTACACCTACGGCGGTTACTCATTTCTATCGCTGAATAATCTCATCAAACACACCGCCAGTCGCAAAATGCACTTTTTGAGCTTCACCCCAACCGCCGAATATCTTATCGACAGTAAATAATTCCAACGCAGGAAAAGAGGAGCGGTACTTATCAGCAACCGCTTTATCACGTGGTCGATAATAGTTTTTAGCCGCTATCTCCTGCCCAACTGGCGAGTAAAGGTATTGCAGATATTCTGTTGCTAACTCACGGCTATGACGTTTATCAACAACCTTATCAACAACAGAAACCGTCGGCTCAGCCAGAATTGAAAGACTAGGTGTCACAATTTCGAATTTATCTTTATCAAGCGCATTAATCGCTAATAATGCCTCATTCTCCCAGGCAATTAATACATCACCGATTCCACGCTCGACAAAAGTACTGGTCGCTCCTCTTGCGCCAGAATCGAGCACTTCAACATTCCGGTAAAGGGCTTTAACAAACGCTTTCGCTTTGTCCTGTTCCTGATTGTTATGAATCAACCCATAACCCCATGCAGCCAAATAATTCCAGCGTGCACCGCCCGATGTTTTTGGATTAGGTGTCACAACAGATACTCCTGGACGAACTAAATCTGACCAGTCTTTAATTTGCTTTGGATTACCTTTCCGCACTAAAAAAACAATGGTTGAAGTATAGGGGGCAGAATTCTCTGGCAAACGCTTAATCCATGCTTTCGCTATCCGGCCACGTTCCGCAATGGCATCCACATCATAGGCCAAAGCCAGTGTCACCACATCCGCCTCAAGGCCATTGATAACAGAAGTTGCCTGTTTACCCGAACCACCATGAGATTGCCGGATTATCACTTTATCCCCAGTCTTCTGCTGCCAATAATTACTAAAAGCCTGATTATATTGCTGATATAACTCGCGGGTTGGATCATAGGAAACATTAAGAAGCTGAAGATCTTTTGCCCATACGCTGCTACTGGTAATCAATAGTAACGCCAATGCCACACGCCATCTGACTTTCATTTGAATCTCTCCACAAGCTGTTTTAACTGTTATGAAATTCAAGGCTGACAGAAAGCGTTATCACTCAGAAATAATTAAAAGCATTTATTTATATGCGATAGGAATATACTAAGGAGACATTACAGCCTCCAACGAGGCTGCAACGGATTTAGATTTGCCGGGATTAACGTGCTCAATACAACTTTTTCGCGGTTTCCAACCAATCCTGTTTAAACACACGTTTCATATTTTGCACTGCATCAATGATGTCATGATGAACAAGTTTCTCGTTCTGAATACCAACACAACGACCACCATAACCTTCCAACAGTAATTGAATGGAATATGCCCCCATACGGGAAGCCAGAATACGATCATAGGCAACCGGGGAACCACCACGCTGAACATGGCCTAAGACTGTGGCACGGGTTTCATGATGCGTCTCTTTTTCGATATGTCTCGCAAGTTCATAAACATCACAAACATGTTCGGTAATTGCAACGATGGCGTGGCGTTTACCTTTATCGATACCCGCTTTAATTTCAGCTACGAGCTCATCACAACTAAATGAGACTTCCGGTAGAACAATAAACTCACAACCACCTGCAATAGCGGCTGACAAAGTGAGATCACCACAATAACGTCCCATGACTTCAACAATGGAAATACGTTTGTGGGAAGTCGAGGTATCACGCAGACGGTCAATCGCTTCAACCACCGTTTCCAGCGCCGTGAAATAGCCGATGGTATAGTCGGTACCCGCCACATCATTATCAATCGTGCCCGGCAGACCAATGCAGGGGAAACCCGCTTCTGTCAGTTTTTTCGCGCCAAGATAGGAACCGTCACCGCCGATAACAACCAGAGCATCAAGACCGTTTTTTCTCATGTTCTCAATAGCGACAGTACGAACCTTCTCATCCCTGAACTCTGGGAAACGAGCTGAACCTAGAAAAGTACCACCACGGTTAATCATGTCGGATACACTAAAACGGTCAAGTTTCTTCATGCGGTTTTCATACAAGCCAAGATAGCCATCATAAATACCGAAAACTTCCAACCCTTCGGCTAATCCCGCACGGACCACACCACGAATAGCTGCATTCATACCCGGCGCATCACCGCCACTCGTTAAGACACCGATTCTTTTGATCTCATTGCTCATGACGACCTCTGACTTGTAGATGTAATAATTGCAAACCCGCTAACGGCGGACTCCGTATGCGATCACTTTGCCTGAGAAATCTGCCTTTTTAACCTGCTACCACCCAGCGTACTGAAACAATCAAGCTGAATTGATTCAACTTTTCATATAATACGGTAAAAAACCAAGTCTGCATTAACAATAAGTCCCTTTTTTGAGATCAAGTTGGCTAAAAAGCCATTTAATTATGCTCCTATAGCTCTTAAGGTCATCAACCAACCTCCGAGAAATCCTATCCTTATATCCCCGCTCGCACTGGACAACTGTCTTGAGCGACAATTTATAAACCAAATCTCCGGCCCGTTTACCAATAGCAATGACGAGCAAGATAATCTCATTGTCGTTCACCTCTGGATAACCTAACTTCTTCCACTCCTTTAAAGCTCGCTTTTCAAATTTCAGACTATAGGTCATCAAGGCTCACACTAACAAATTCAGCATCTTTTAAACGATTATCGGCAACTTTGTTCAATGCAGCATCCTCTGCCAATTCCTGATAGTAAGCGAATAATTCAGGCGGCACACAATAAAACACTGGTTCATTTCGGTTTAGGATTACGGTAGCCTCACCTTCTCCCTGTAAATATGTTCCCATAGGGTTACGTTTCAGATCGGTAATACTCGCCGCTGTGTTTGTTAAGATTTGATATGCCATACACCACCTCATGCAATTATATAATTCAACACTAGATCATTTAAGAGCACCTTTAAATGATCTTTTATTTAATCTTTATGTATAAAAATAACGTGTCAGATGGAAAAAGACTGGGGCGGCAAAACATAACGAATCGATCCTATCTAACATGCCACCATGACCTTCAATCATTTCACCGAAATCTTTAATGCCACTATCACGTTTTATCGCCGACATACACAAGCCACCAATAAAGCCCATCAGCGTAATCGCTAATGACATCAAACCTGCCTCCCACGGAGAAAATGGCGTCACCCAATAAAGTGACATTCCTAATAACACTGAAACCAAAATGCCACCAACAAAACCTTCAACTGTTTTATTTGGACTCAATTTAGGCACAATAGGATGTTTGCCAAATAATTTACCAAACACATATTGCAAGACATCTGACATCTGCACCACAATCATTAAAAACAACAATAATTCGACATTCTCCCCTTCATAACCTGGAATATCTAACATCAATAAAGCGGGGGCATGGCTAATACAAAATACAGCAACTAACATACCCCACTGTATTTTGGCTGTCCGTTCCAGAAAGTTCGTTGTATCTCCAGCCAATGCAATACGAGCAGGTAAAAACAGGAAAACATAAACAGGAATGAAAATAGAAAACACACCATACCACTCAATACCAACGGCAACGTATTGCAATGGCATGAAAATAAAGAAACACCAGAACATGGCCTCATGGTCACTTCGTCGTGTTGGTGTCAAAGTGAAAAATTCCCGTAAAGCGAAAAATGACATACTCGCAAATAATAACACTGAACCGATTGGCCCAATAATCACCGACAACACACAAATAATACACATCCCCCACCAGCCACGGATACGGGCATTCAGATTATCGATTGTCGCATTACTGTTATCCCTTGAATATTTGGAGGAAAGTATTGCACCAACAATACTGGCAATAATTAACGGCACGAACATACCACCCAACAACAGGAGTAGTTTATTATTAAGCATAGTCATAATATTAACGCCTCCAATGCCTGACGAGCTCTCTGCAAAAAGTCAGCTTTTTCCTCTTTTGCACCTAACTTTTCCAAAGGTTGCCCAAATGTTGCCGAGCAAATAACAGGAACAACAAGTGCCGAGCCTTTTGGCAAAACCCTATTTAAATTTTCCAGATAAACTGGAATAAGCTCAATATCAGGATATTTCTTCGCTAAATAATATAGCCCCCCTTTAAACTTATTGATTTGTTCCCCACTCCCTCGCGTTCCCTCCGGGAACAAAATTAAAGATTCCCCTCGTTTTAATACATCCTCCATGGGTGTCAGGGTATTTCCCTTTAAACAATCCTCTCCTTTACGATCAATAAGCACAGCCCGAAAAACTTTATTAATAAAATATCTGCGCAGATAAGTTTTACTCCAATAATCACGCGCAGCAACTGGATGCACCCGTGAACGTAACACCCGAGGAAATCCAGCCCAGATAACTAATCCATCCAGATGACTGCTATGATTAGCATAATAAATTCGGGAAACTACCGATGGCTTACACCCAATCCAACGAATTCTCACTCCTGTTAACAAACGGCAAAGCCCAGACAGAAACGAACCCATACCTTTACTTACCAGTGTCCCTGCTTGTGGTTTATTCATTACAAGCATCCTTCTCTTGTAATTCATTCAATATGACTCTGGTTCGCCGAACACATGTCCAGAGACAACCCAACGTGATAACGACTAATACCGCCAATAAAAGATACTGGCTCCATAACTGAGGTAAAAAAGCGGCAACAATTGAACTAACAGTAATTAACGCCATCCGATGCTGTTTCGCCATCGGACCGAGGAAACGCTGAGGTAAACCGCAAGTCCCACCTAATAAGCGAATATAAGCGGTCAAAACAGCTAATAATGCAGTAATACAGCCAAGAGAAACCGCAAATGGAAAAAGTGTTAAACCATACCCCACCCCAATCAGAATAAAAGAATCAGCAATACGATCAGGAAGATCATTAAAAACAGTACCGGCAGCCGTCTTCAATCCCCCTTCAACAGCAACCATGCCATCCAATAAATTACACATTAGTCGGCCTTGAATAAGCAAGGCACCAATAATCAATAAAACTGAAGTCAACCAAAAAGACTCGACTAAAAAACACACGGCAAAACACACGCCAGCTAATACAGCAAAAACAACGCTGGCAACAGATATGCCATTTGGTGTCGCCCCTTTACATTGCAACCATTTAGCCATCTTACTGGCCCACACTGCATTGCGTGTCTTGATCGGACGCCGATCTTTTACCTCGTTACCAGACATACCTTTTCCCTTTTTGAGCACAAATGAACAATCAAATCTACTTAAGTTAAATGAAATAAGATAAACAGGATTGGTTAGAATAACAACAATAAAAAAACCTGCCGGTGGGAAGAGGGAAAACGAAGATAGCGTTCATTTTTACAACTCAATACTATGTAATAAAAGGATTTATTTAAAGAAATATTCAACTTTTTGGGTGCAGTTCAATTGGGGCTTATCAATTCAGAACATCATAAAAAATCTTAATAAAAATTAACTATCACTACTACAAGTACATTAATCTCCCGATCTTACAGCTACCTTTAAGTTACATTAAATACAAAATTACCTTTTGCTCTATATTACTCTACAGGCTAATATTTACTGTGGAATGGGAGATTAACCATGATAGAAATTTTTTTCCATCCATCCGCAAACTCTGAAGTAGATGGATTATCAGAAGAACTACAAGGTAAGTTTTATGCGTTAATAGATACATTATCTGATAAACAGCATGATTTACGAGAACCACACTGCAAGCTACTTGAAAAAAGAAACAAAATTTTCGAATTAAGGACAAGTGACGTAGACAACATAACACGAGCTACATGGTGCTACGGGGAAGAACAAAACACTATTTACATGCTTAGTTTCTTTATTAAAAAGTCACAAAAAACAGATGTAAGAGACAAACAAACAGCTATAAATAGAAAAAAAGACATGATTAAAATGCATGAAAGAGGGGATCTAAAATGAGTAAAATAATGACTTTCCGCGAAAAATTGGAAGCCAAGAAAAGAGAGGGAAACCCTGCATTTATCAAGGCATTTGAAGAAACAAAACAGGCTTTAGACCTACATATTCAATTGCAAGAGGAAATGAGATCATGGAGAGAACAGGCGGGGTTAACAAGTGCACAGGTAGCGGAAAGAATGGGAGTTAAGCCTCCAACAATTTCAAGGCTTGAAAAAAACGCAGATAGGGCAAGCATTGAGAGAATTTTAAAATATGCTAGCGTTTGCGGAGTAAAGGAAATCAAACTTACTATTGCATCGTAAAAAGCCGCCTCAACATAGGTAATGCTGCTCAGTTAAGTTTTTTTTATAACGGGCAGGATATTATTCTAGTATATAAGGCACTGAACGTTCGTTTGGTGCTATCCCATTTTTCTGACCGTATAGATCAGTGGCTTATCCATTGCAAAAAGCTATTGCCAAATCTCCTCAAATGGCAATTAGTTAAACAACCATTGTCTGCAAAATTTTTTGAGATTTTGGGTTACGGCCCCTGTATGGCGTATGCTCATCTAGCACCCGACTATTTGCAATCACGTTAAACCCACTGAATGGCGGCATGGAAATTTAGCAGTAACAAGCAACCGTAGCACTCAAAAGTGTCCACACTTAAAAATTTCCACGCTACTTACAGTTGCTTACAAAAATTTTATCTGATTGATTTTAAAGTGAATTAATCTTAGCCAGATAAAAAAATCCCGCCAAAAGGCGGGGGAAAAGACAGGGATGGTGTTTGTTTTCCAAACATAACACATTGTAATAAAAGGATTTAAAAACAAAAATATCCACACCGTGACCACATCGATATACAAAAAAAGCCCTTCGCATGCCGAGGGGCTTTTTTATAACTCAGTTTACTGTCAGACAAAGAAATGCTCCCAGTTATCTGGCTGGAATATTTTTGAGATTCACCTCAAAGTTTTTTACTTAAAAAAGCCCGGTTATTCTTCTGGAGGTGTGCAATATTCTGAGAATTTTTATATTTTCTATATCCTCATCGTAACGGTAGAGCATGATGAAAGGAAAATGAGGGACAACGAGTTTTCTATAACGTTTATCTGGGCTGTTACGAGCCTTTATGCCTGCATATGGGCTAACTTTCAGAAGTTCAGCCATTTCCGAAAATTTTGTATCAACTTTATCAGCCAATAACAGCCCAGCCTGTTCAAAGAAGTAGAAATAAATTTGCTCCCGGTCAGTTTGGGCGATTTCTTCCCATGAAATACGTATCACTTTATCCCCTGCTCAGCTTATTACGCAGTAGAGCCATCCGATGATGACTTTCAGAATCATCGATGAAATGAGCCAAGCCATTTTCACATCGGTCAATTGCTTTCTCAATTTCCGCTTCTAACCAGTGAGCATGGGTATTTTTTTGATACTCACGTTCTTCATTCGCCAACTCTTCGGCTTTTTGTCTCATTAACTTTGTTAAGTCTGTCTGATGGCGTTTGGCAGCTTGCATGGCTAAACGCTTGGTTTCTTCATCAATACGAAAATGAATCGTCTCCATTCACCCTCCTTCGTTCACTATTGCCTCAAAGAATGTTGTCATTTGTGTTGTCACATTAGCACAATAACCTATAACAACAATGTTGTTTTCAAAGAAAACAATCAGATTATTGACAAAGTGTTGGTTTTTTATCCGGCACTTTGCCAATAATCTGAAAAATGATAACCCGCCATATCTGGGAGGCCAGTAAAGAGCAGGCCAGAGAAAACCGATTAACCCTATGGGGGAATAAAGATCTACAAACGACGAAAGGAGGTGATAGAGCGCAGTTTCGCGGATACGAAACAACATCACAGACACCGTTATACCCGTTTTCGTGGGTTGCAGAAAGTGCAAATACAGTGTTTTTTGGCAGCAACAGCCCAAAATATCAAGAAGATAACATTGCTGATCGCAATGCTTTGTTGCTTTTATTTCTGGAGAACAAGCATTTTATTGCAGGAGAAGTGAAAATAACGCCCTAACGGGGGATTAGACCGGGTTAATGAGGAAAATGGAGACATTATGATTCATAATGAAAGAAACCCCTTTATTTTCAACGAGGTTTGTCAGCAGTTTGAAACCCCTCATATATGTATGAAGGGTTATAAGCCCTTTGCGGGAGAAATTTCTAACAAAGCCCTCATGGGGAATAATCATACTCTAGTTGATAGAATCCAAAAGCCAACTTTCAGATTTACCGATAAGACTTTGATGTGCCGATGATTTTGATTATTGCACGTTGTATCTTTTCAACATCTTCACACGTCAAATATGGCTGAAATTGTTCATAGCTAAAATAACGTGCTTAAGCACCAAAAATATTCGTTTTTAGTAACTGATATTCATGTCACTTCACCTTGCCAAAAAATTTATATACAAGCCATCTTTACATAAATCAACTATATTAAATAAAATATATAGCAATTAAATCTTTAATTATCATAAATATAGGTAGTTGCCGGGTAGCTGCAATAACTGCCAACTTTTCTCTACATCAACCATAAGAACAAAAACATTCATTTGTGCAATCCCATTCGTGATTTATCCATTGCAAAAAGCTATTGCCAAATCTCCTCAAATGGCAATTAGTTAACGCAACCATTGTCTGCAAAATTTATTGGCATTGCTGATCGGGTTGGTAGGACGGACTAAGCAGAACGTTGGTAATGCGGCCTGATCTGCTGTATACATGATGTATTAACTATTAATACATTGGTGAGATATGAGAAAAATTACTACTGTCAGTATGGGCGAACAGCTTGACGGGTTCGTACAGCACATGATTGAAAGTGGCCGTTATGGAAATGCCAGTGAAGTTATACGTTCGGCGCTGCGTTTGCTGGAGCAACAAGAAGCTTACGATGAGATTGTACGCAAGGCGGTTATTGCTGGCTTGGAAAGTGGGGAAAGCTCGCTGACTCTACGGGATATAGCGGAACAACGGAAACGCAGACATAATGTATAAGCTCACGGATCAGGCTGCTGAAGATTTTGCTGGGATTTATGATTATACACTTTTGCAGCTCGGTGAAGCTCAGGCTGACCATTATACGGAGGCACTGGAAGCATTTTTTGACACGCTAGCAGAGATGCCACATATAGGGAGGGAATACCTATCTGTCCCAGGTGTAATGTGGGTTGAGTTTCACCGCCACACGGTTTTCTATACTATCCGGGATACCGATATTCTGATTGCGCGTATCCTTCATCAACAGATGAATCACCCCCGTCATCTTCTTTGAGCGGGCGGGTGCTACGTTGTGCTGTGGCGTAGCTGTCTCGTCCTGCGAGCTGCCATCACTGATACAACATCAAAAATCTGCTGGACTTTATCAATAATCTGGTAATGACCCTAAATTATGGGGAAATGTACCGATATGGAGAACCTATTTCTTCTACGTTCGTTGAATCCACGATCAATGAAGTCATATCTAAGCACATGGTGAAAAAACAGCAAATGCAATGGCGCCAACGGGGCACACATTATTTACTACAGACTCGAACAAAGGTATTAAATGGTGATTTAAAAGCCAAATTTGCGCATTGATATCCAAGTATAAAATTAAGTGAAGAAAGGGTAACTATTTTACAGAAACTGTTGCAGCAATAAGTGCCGTCCTACAAATTACCAATCACCCCAAATTTGAAAAATACACACTCTGGCTAATAACGGGAAAGATTGCCCCAGAATCAGGGCAAATTAGCCCAACGCTCTCCCCTGATGGTGCAGACATCAAAACGTCACACCACTCAGACCGGAAAACTGGCTAACACTACATGAGGAATTAATCGACTGGATCGACAGTCAATCAATTTGTTGCATCGGAGGGCTTCACTATGCCAATTAAGAAGCTCGATGATGGTCGTTATATGGTGGACATTAGACCTCTTGGGCGACAAGGAAATCGCATCAGGAGAACATTCAACAAGAAGACAGAAGCTATTGCCTTCGAACGTCATTCAATGGCAAATGCTCAAAAACTCAGTACAAGAACTGATAGACAAGACCTTAGTGATTTACTGAACTTATGGTGGCTATATCACGGACAAACCGCAGAGAACAGCACTATAGAAAAACGACAACTGATGAAGACAATCAGGCAGTTAAATGATCCATCTATAAACCGTCTCAACAAGCATGTTTTATTGGAACACCGCAGTAATCGTCTGGCTGATGGGATCAAAGCGTCAACGATAAATCGGGATATGTATCGTCTATCAGGAATGATAACGACATTGCAAAAACTTGAAGTTTTTAGCGGTAGCAACACACGTTCTACGCCACACATTCGCAAGTCATTTTGTGATGAAAGGTGGAAACATTGTTGCACTGCAACAAATACTCGGTCATGCCAATATACAACAAACTATGGCGTATGCTCATCTAGCACCCGACTATTTGCAATTTGCAATCACGTTAAACCCACTGAATAGCGGCATGGAAATTTAGCAGTAACAAGCAACCGTAGCACTCAAAAGTGCCCACACTTAAAAATTTCCACGCTACTTACAGTTGCTTACAAAAATTTTATCTGATTGATTTTAAAGTGAATTAATCTTAGCCAGATAAAAAAATCCCGCCAAAAGGCGGGGGAAAAGACAGGGATGGTGTCTATGGCAAGGAAAAATTCTCGTTTGCTACTACTTTGCTTCTATGGGTACTACAAATCAGTTCGGTAACTGAGACATACGCTGCCGATAATGTTGTTCCAATTGTGCTTGTTGCTCAGGCGTCAACAGTTGGTACATCTGGTGATGGATTCGTGCCATTTCAACCTGGTGTTCCACATTACATCTGATCATCCTTTCAATCAGAGCCTTTACAGCCACTCCATCAAAATCCTTCGCAGTGACCAGCTTACGCATCTCTTCTCGCTCTGTGGGACTCATTGACATCGATGAGTGCGGTTGATGTTTCTGCCCTACCAAATCACGCATCTGTTGACGCTGTTGCTCAGTTAAAGTGATACCGCTAAACATATGGTCGTTATCACCAATATCGTTATTATTACGATAATGATAACTTCCTACATTTTTATACTCACAAGGTGCACAATGACCAGGTACCGTAGCAGCGTGCATTGTACTTGCTGTTCCAGCTAAAGATGCAGTCGAGCTAAGAACAAATATTGACGCTAAAACTAACGCTGCTATGTTACGCATTAAACAATTCCTCGTTTCCCCGAACGATGCTATTAGGTCCAATGTGGACAACTATACCTACGCGGCTGCAAACTAGCGTCAGAGGCTTGTAAAAGAACGTAAAGTCGTGGAATAGCAAAGTTTGTTATCGTATTTTTGCTCTTGGAGGAAGTAATCGATGCATAAAATCCTATTAGTTGATGATGACCGTGAACTGACATCACTATTAAAAGAATTACTTGAAATGGAAGGATTTAACGTTGTTGTCGCTCATGACGGAGAGCAGGCATTAAAATTCCTTGACGATTCTATCGACTTATTACTACTCGATATTATGATGCCGCGTAAAAATGGCATTACGACATTAAAGGAGCTTCGTCTACACCATCAAACTCCAGTCATCATGCTGACAGCGCGAGGAAGTGATTTGGATCGTGTTCTGGGACTAGAATTAGGGGCAGATGACTATCTTGCCAAACCATTTAATGATCGTGAGCTAGTGGCACGTATACGTGCTATTCTTCGCCGCTCAAACTGGAGTGAACAACAGCAAACAGACAATGGCCCACCCACGCTTCAGGTCGATAACCTACAATTGAACCCTGGCCGACAGGAAGCCAACTTTGCTAATCAAATTCTCGATTTAACCGGTACCGAATTTACTTTACTCTATCTATTAGCTCAACATTTAGGTCAAGTTGTCTCCCGTGAACACTTGAGCCAAGAAGTATTAGGTAAGCGACTCACGCCATTTGACCGCGCAATTGATATGCATATCTCTAACCTACGCCGTAAATTGCCTGAGCGGGAAGATGGACTCCCCTGGTTTAAGACCTTACGTGGCCGAGGATATTTAATGGTTTCTGCGACATGATAAACAGTTTGACGGCACGCATCTTCGCAATTTTTTGGTTTACTCTGGCGTTAGTCCTAATGTTGGTATTAATGGTGCCGAAACTGGATTCCAGACAACTGACCTCTCTGCTGGAAAATGAATACCGGCAGGGAGTCATGCTGGAACAACATATCGAAGCTGAATTAGCTCAAGATCCCGCTAACGATTTACTTTGGTGGCGCCGTTTATTTCGCGCGATTGAAAAATGGGCCCCCCCAAGTCAGCGCCTAATACTGGTCACCAGCGAAGGGCGCGTTATTGGCGCACAAAGAAGTGAAATGCAAGTTGTCCGTAACTTTATTGGACAATCAGATAACGCTGATCATCCTAAAAAGAAAAAATATGGCCGCTCTGAAATGCTAGGGCCCTTTTCCATTAGAGATGGAGAAGATCATTATCAACTTTATTTAGTTCGTCCAGCGAATAGCCCACAATCGGATTTTATTAATCTGATGTTTGACCGGCCGCTATTATTATTAACTGCCACCATGTTAATCAGTGCGCCACTCCTATTATGGCTGGCATGGAGTTTGGCTAAGCCTGCCCGTAAATTAAAAAATGCCGCAGACGATGTTGCTAAAGGTAATTTACGCCAGCATCCAGAACTGGAAGCCGGCCCACAAGAATTTCTGGCCGCCGGTAACAGCTTCAACCAGATGATCAGTGTATTGGAAAGAATGGTCACCGCACAACAACGGTTAATTTCCGATATCTCCCATGAACTACGCACGCCTCTCACCCGTTTACAACTTGCGACAGCATTACTTCGCCGCCGTCATGGTGAAAATAAAGAACTGGAAAGAATAGAGACAGAAGCCCAACGGCTAGACAGCATGATTAACGATCTGTTAGTACTCTCCCGCAGTCAGCATAAAAATGAACTGTTGAGAGAAAACATCAAAATGACAGATTTATGGAACGATATTCTTGACAATGCCCGCTTCGAAGCTGAACAGATGGATAAAACCCTTGAAGTAACCTTACCACCGAGTTCCTGGGCAATTTACTGCAACCCATTAGCACTTAGCAGTGCTTTTGAAAATATCGTGCGTAATGCCTTACGCTACTCCCACCACCATATTGCGGTCGTATTTCACACCGATAGTCAAGGGATCACCATTACCGTTGATGATGACGGCCCAGGCGTCAACCCGGAAGACCGTGAACACATATTCCGCCCTTTCTACCGTACAGACGAAGCCCGTGATCGAGAATCCGGTGGCACTGGCCTTGGCTTAGCCATTGTTGAAACCGCAATTAACCAGCACCGCGGTTGGGTTCGTGCTGAGGACAGCCCACTCGGCGGCTTACGCTTGGTTATTTGGCTACCACTTCATGGCCGGTAATACAGATTTCCGCTAAGCTTATTATACAAATTTATTAAATAAATAAATTTTATTTATACTTGACCCAATGAGTCTGACGGTTTAACCTCCCCTGTTATTCATTAAAAAACCTTATATTTCATTGCTTTTCTATTACAGCAGACAAAAGCATTGAAAAATCAAAACAGTAGATAAAATTATAACGTTCTATGGAGTTCTGGGAGCCAATAACCTAGTGCGGTAGCTTTATTATTACCTTATTTATTATTTCAGTAATATATCTTACACAATCTATTTAAAAAGCTTGTTAAAGTTTCACCTGCCAAATAAAACTTATGGCAATAGATAGCACCCTATTAAAAACAAAATGTAATTTATTTTCATAAGTTTTATTTTTACTTAAAAGGCAAAATATGTCCTCACTCAACATTCTCACCGAGAAATTTGATAATAAAACCGCCACCATTGCCATTGTTGGCCTGGGTTATGTTGGCTTACCGTTAATGCTCCGATATAACGATATCGGCTTTAAAGTGATTGGTTTCGATATTGATAAAGAAAAAACAGATAAACTCAATCAAGGCCAAAGTTACATTGAACATATTCCCTCCGCCAAAATCAGTCACGCGATAAATACCGGTTTTGAAGCCACCACAGATTTCACCAACATCGCTCAATGCGATGCCATTATTCTTTGCGTCCCAACGCCGTTAAATAAATACCGTGAACCCGATATTAGTTTCGTGATTAACACCACCGATAGGGTAAAACCGTATTTAAGAGCCGGGCAAGTCCTCTCTTTAGAAAGTACTACTTATCCGGGCACCACCGAAGAAGAATTATTACCCAGAGTTGAAGAGAGCGGGTTAACCGTCGGTGAAGACATCTTTTTGGTCTATTCACCGGAACGCGAAGACCCGGGTAACCCTGATTTCGAAACCCGCACCATTCCTAAAGTCATCGGCGGTCATACTGAAAACTGCTTAAAAGCCGGTATCGCCGTGTATCAACACGCCATTGACCAGGTGGTTCCCGTCAGTTCAACCAAAGCCGCCGAGATGACAAAACTTCTGGAGAATATCCATCGGGCAGTCAATATCGGCTTAGTCAACGAAATGAAACTCGTTGCCGATAAAATGGGCATTGATATCCACGAAGTGATTAGAGCCGCAGCAACCAAACCTTTCGGCTTTGTTCCCTATTATCCCGGCCCCGGATTAGGCGGGCACTGTATTCCAATTGATCCCTTCTATTTAACCTGGAAAGCCCGAGAATATGGTATTAATACCCGCTTTATTGAACTCTCCGGTGAAGTCAATTCCTCCATGCCCGATTATGTGGTCACCAAAACCGTATTAGCGCTGAATAAAGCGAATAAATCCATTAATGGCAGCCACATATTAATCCTCGGCATCGCTTATAAAAAGAATGTGGATGATATGAGAGAAAGCCCCTCAGTACATATTATGGAAAAATTAAGCGAATTAGGGGCCAATATTGAATATGCCGATCCGCATGTCCCGGTCTTTCCGAAAATGCGTGAACATCATTTTAATTTAATCAGTCAGCCCATCACGGAAAATAGTCTCAAAACCTTCGACTGCGTTATTTTAGCCACCGATCACGATAAATTTGATTATGAATTAATTATCAATCACGCCAAATTAGTCGTCGATACTCGTGGTAAATACTCCCCCAATCACACAAACATTATCAAAGCTTAACTTAGGATAAGATTATGCTGAGCACGATCAACGACAGAAAGATAAGATTTGCTTTAGTCGGTTGTGGACGGATCGCTAAAAATCATTTCAATTCTCTGGAAATACATCAAGAAGCGGCCGAATTAGTCGCCGTCTGTGATAACGATCAAGACGCATTAAACACAGCAGTAGAAAAAACCGGCGTCCCGGGTTTCAGCGACTTAAATACGATGTTAGATAACATCACAGCGGATATCATTATCCTGACCACCCCATCCGGCCTTCACCCAGCACAGGCGATAACCTGTTTTGATAAAGGCTTTCACGTCGTCACCGAAAAGCCGATGGCCACCCGATTAGCTGATGGGGAAAACATGGTTAAGGCCGCGGATAAAGCCGGAAAACACCTCTTTGTCGTCAAACAAAACCGCTTAAATGCCACCTTGCAATTACTGAAACGGGCAGTCAGCGAAAAACGGTTTGGCAAAATCCACCTGGTCCACCTCAATGTTTTCTGGACCCGTCCCCAGGCCTATTATGACCAGGCCGCCTGGCGGGGCACCTGGGAATTTGATGGCGGCGCCTTCATGAATCAGGCGAGCCACTATGTGGATTTAATTGAATGGCTAATCGGCCCGGTCAAAGATGTTCAGGCCATGACCTCGACCCACTTAGATATCGAAACGGAAGATACCGGGGTACTCAATATCCGCTGGCGGGATGGCACATTAGGCTCGATGGCCGTTACCATGTGCACTTATCCGCAAAATCTCGAAGGTTCAATCACCCTCTTAGGGGAAAAAGGCACGGTCAGAGTGGGGGGTTTAGCCGTCAATGAAATCCAGGAATGGCATTTCGCTGACGAAAAAGAGTATGACCAACAAGTCAAAGCCGCCAATTACGAAACCACTTCCGTTTATGGCTTTGGTCACCCGCTTTATTATAAAAATGTCATTGAGGTGATGAAAGGCGACGCCAAACCGATAACCGATGGCCGGGAAGGCTTAAAATCCTTAGAACTGCTTATCGCCGCCTATTTATCCGCCAGAGATAATAAAACCATCTCTTTACCTTTAACCTATTAAATCAATGGAACCGGTTTCATGTCAGCAGAACACGTAATGATACATTCCAGTGCCATTGTTGATGAAGGAGCGCAAATCGGGAAAAACAGCCGTATCTGGCATTTCACCCATATCTGTTCTGGCGCGCAAATCGGCGAAGGTTGTTCTTTAGGACAAAATGTCTTTATTGGCAATAAAGTCACCATCGGCAATCACTGCAAAATACAAAATAATGTCTCGGTTTATGACAATGTTCATCTGGAAGATGGGGTATTTTGTGGCCCCAGCATGGTGTTCACCAATGTCTATAACCCCCGTTCATTAATTGAAAGAAAAAGTGAATATCGAAATACGCGGGTAAAAAAAGGCGCCACCTTAGGCGCCAACTGTACCATTATTTGCGGCACTACCATTGGCGCTTATGCCTTTATTGGCGCCGGCGCGGTAGTAAATAAAGATGTTCCCGATTATGCCCTGATGGTAGGTGTGCCGGCCAAACAAATTGGCTGGATGAGTGAATTTGGTGAACAACTCGATTTACCGCTGCACGGGCAAGCCACTACCGCCTGCCCTCATACTCATCATGTTTATCAACTCAATAACCATATTGTCGTGCGAATTAAATAAGCAAGGATAAAGGCATGCAATTTACCGATCTGGCAGCACAGCAACTTAAAATTAAAAATAAAATTGACGCGAATATCCAGAAAGTATTAACACACGGAAAATATATTTTAGGGCCCGAAGTCGACGAATTAGAAGCAAAGCTGATTGCCTACACCGGAGCGCCATATTGTATTACCTGCGCCAATGGCACCGACGCCTTGCAAATTGCCTTAATGGCGATTGGCATTAAACCCGGCGACGAAGTGATTACCCCCGGCTTTACCTACATTGCCACCGCTGAAACCGTTGCGCTACTGGGCGGAGTGCCGGTTTATGTTGACGTCAAGCCCACCACGTATAATTTAGATCCTGCGCAACTCGAAGCCGCAATTACCCCGAAAACCAAAGCGATTATTCCGGTTTCCTTATTCGGCCAATGTGCCGATTTTGACGAAATTAATGCCATCGCAACAAAACATAACCTGACCGTCATAGAAGACGCGGCCCAAAGTTTTGGCGCGACTTATAAAGGCAAACGCTCCTGTAACTTAACGACTATTTCATGTACCAGTTTCTTCCCCAGCAAACCGTTGGGTTGTTACGGCGATGGCGGCGCTATTTTCACCCATGATGAAGAGCTGGCGAAAATTATTCGTCAAATAGCCCGTCATGGGCAAGACCGACGATATCATCATGTCAGAGTCGGGGTGAACAGCCGTTTAGATACTCTGCAAGCAGCTATTCTGCTGCCCAAACTGGAGATATTTGAGGAAGAAATGGCATTACGTCAGACGGTGGCAGAAAACTATCATCAGGCATTGAATAACATCGGCATCCTGACCACGCCATATATTGAGCCACATAATCTCTCCGCCTATGCCCAATATACTATCCGGGTTAAAAACCGCGATGAATTACAACACAAATTAAAAGAACAAGGCATTCCAACCGCCGTGCATTACCCTATTCCACTCAATAAACAACCGGCGGTGGCCAGCCATAGTGTTCTGCCTGTTGGTGACGAAATTGCACAAGAAGTGATTAGTTTGCCGATGCATCCTTATTTATCCGTAGATTTAATTAATAAAATTGCCAGTTCAATTTAAAATCCATGAATTATAAATTATTGAGGAATATATCTGGCTTATTACTCTCATCATTATTCAGCCAGATATTATTATTACTATCAACGCCAGTATTAACAAGACTATTTTCACCGGAAGAATTAGGTATTTATGCTTCCTTTTCATCGCTTTTAAGTGTTTTTGCCGTTGGTGCTTGTCTTCGTTATGAATTTTCAATAAGTTCATCAGAAAAAAATCGTGAAATTAATTCATTAGTCACATTATCTTGCATTATTCCAATAACCATTAGCCTAATAGTTATCACTGTTTTTGCAATATCTAAAACACCAGAAAAAATAATTATAGGAAACTATATATACTATATCCCACTAGGTATTATCACTTATGGGTTTTATCGGGCAGTGAGTTTCAATAGTATAAGAGAAAAACAATACTATGCACTCTCTATCACTAAAATAACGCAAACAGTTGCCATGATTAGCACCCAAATCATTGGCGGCATTGCCCATTTAGGCGCAAGCAGTCTCATCTTAGGCCAAATATTAGGTCAATCATTAGGTGTCCTATTTTTAAGTAAAAGATCCAAATATCGTTTAATTATCAGCAAACATGAACTTAGAAAAATAAGACTACTGGCTAAGAAATATTATCGATTTCCAGTTTATGATTTTCCTGCAGCTTCAATTAACACGTTTAGTAATGAGCTGCCCCAATTATTTATCATGTCCACCTATGGGCTAAAATCGGCAGGATTTTATTTAATTGCATCCAGAATATCAGGCGCTCCAATTACACTATTAACCCAAACCGTTTCGTCTATATTACAAGGATACTTAAAAGACACACTTATATCACCTTTCTTAAAGATAAAAAAGACATTTTATTGTCTAACGCTCATTGCTATTTTATTCGCTATAGTGACATACTTCACGGGCATACCGATCATAAGCTTTATTTTCGGTGAAGAATGGCTTGAATCAGGTAAATATCTATTATGTTTAATACCGCACTTATGCGGACAAATAATATATTCATCGTTATCGATATATTTATCCATCTATGAACATCAGAAAAGCAATTTATTTATTCAAACAATATCGATTATATTAAGATTAATCGCCCTCCTTACTGGATATCTATTAGGCGATATTTACCTTACCCTGTTATTATTTTCACTCACAAGTTTTGTTCTTTATATGACAAGTACGGCTTATATTTTAAAATTATCTTTCATGCATAAAGAAGGTTAACATGAAGAAAATCATAATAAAAATAATTCCCTATATCATTATCGTGATGATTGTCAGCTATACATTCAATAAATATGCTTATGAGCTAGACGAATTCAATGGCAATGTGAGAAACCTAGTCATGAAAGGGAAATTCACTCAACGCGAATTTAATAGCAATGGTTTTCCTTTATCTCACTCACCTCATATTCCAGAGCCATTCTTATCCCCATTTTATGTTGTCCACTATGGTCTGATATACTCTTCTTTAGGCTTAAATAATAAAGATAACACCAATATATTATGGCGAACCGATTCATCCTTACCGGGATGGAATGTACCGCCACCTCAATTCAATCAAAATGAATTAATTACTAATTTTAAATTTTCAGCCGATTGGTTATTTAATAATATAAAATTATTTCATGGTGAAAGTCATTACTTATATGATTTTGATTGGTCATATAAAGGCTACAAAAATAATAAACTCTATGCCCCTTGGTGGTCTGGGCTAACCGATGCCTATGCCATTATTCTCTTATTAAGAGCTTATGACTATTTTGGTGATGATAAATATTTGCTGACTTCGAAATTACTATATCAATCATCACTCGCGCCTATCCATAAAGGCGGAAGTTTAACAACATTAGATAATATGCCCTGGATTGAAGAGTATGTTGATCCTCAAGCCAATTCAGACCAATTAGCTTTTGTATTAAACGGTATGGTCTACTCTACTTATGGTATTGAATCTTTTGAAAATTATCTAAATATAGATGAAAATACCAAAATATCCGATAAATTATATCAATCAATCAGTCATAATATATTTAAGTTCAACATAAAAAACGAATGGTCCAGCTATGATTTAATTGGCAATCCAAGCAACATTAAATATCATAAAATACATACCCTTCTTTTAAAAGATCTAATAGATAGAAATCAAAATTTTAAAAATAAAAAAATAATAGATTTATATAATAATTGGAATAACTCCGCCGTTAATAGCGGGTACTATTACATAAAACATGGCCCTACAAGTTGGGCATACTATCAATTCATCACTATGTATTTTCTGTCTATCTTAGTATTATCATCCATTTACTTTTTTATCAGAAAAAATGCAAAATAATATTAAAATAATCCTGAAAATATTTATCTATCAGGTTATTATCTACCTGAATTCAGTGCTTATATTAGATACATTCCATGAGGTAAGAGGCTATAATATTACCCCACAAGGTTACTTAAGTATTTTTTTCTGTTGGATATCATTTTTACCACTCATTTTACTCAACAATCAAAAAAATCCCGTGATGGTTTTTTTATGGTTAATCTATATCACTTACATTATACCGGTATCAATTATATTCCCACTGATTAATTCAGCTTCTGTCTATTCAATCATTTTCGTATGCACAATAAACATATTATTTTTCTCATCTATATTATTCTTTCGGATAATAGATAGAATAACCATGCCGAAACTAAAAATCCCGTGGGATTTATATAAAATACTGATAATAGGATGTGGTATTATTGTACTCTTATTCGTCATGAGTAATCCTGGATTAAATTTAATACCTCCTAATATATTTAAAGTTTATTCCGTGAGACAGCACTTTAAAGACAACACGCCGCTACTCACTATGTACATCATCACCAATGGGGGATATGTTATCTCACCATTGCTATTATTAGCTTCACTCTATATCAGAGGTCCGATTAAATATGTCCTCATTACAATAAGCATTATGATTTCCTATTTAATCTACAGCTCCTCAGGATTAAAAAGCATAGCATTCATGAATCTCGCCGTTATCATTCTATTCTTCTATATAAAAGGAACAAGATCGATAAGTAACTCGGTGATAAATATCATTCTCTATTTATTCCTTGCTGCCGGGATATTATATTTTATTTTCGATTTTTATGATCCACTGATACATTGGCTACGCAGAGTATTCTTCACACCGACATTAAATACCTATTACTTTTATGATTATATCTACAACAACAACAGTGAATTTACGACAGAAGCGCCTCAAATAGTTTCTCAAATCTATTATGGCACCTCAGGTTCAGCGAATACTGGCTTTATTGGCGACGGTATAGCCAGATACGGCACACTGGGTTTAATCATAAACTTTTTTATATTTAATATATTGCTCTTTGCAATGAACCTGAGTTCAAAAAAAGTTCCATTTGAATTTTCAACAACACTCTATTTACCCTTCGTATACACAATATCAAACTCAGCGATTACAGCACTGCTACTGACCTATGGGCTGCTGGCATTAAGCATATTATTATTTTTATTCCCAACGAAAACTAACAAAATACCCTTATGAAAATCACACACATGACCTCGGTACATCCACGTTTCGACACCCGTATTTTCCTAAAAGAATGTTCTGCCTTACAAAAAGAACATGAGGTCTCCCTTATTGTCGCAGATGGTAAAGGTAATGAAATCAAGAATAACATTGCTATCATTGATGTCGGTATATTACCTGGTCGATTAAATAGAATCTTTAAAACAACCAATAAAGTTTATAAAAAAGCATTAGAATTAGATTCTGACTTATATCATTTCCATGATCCAGAGCTCATCCCTATCGGACTAAAACTGAAAAAGAAAGGTAAAATAGTTATTTTTGATTCCCATGAGGATGTCCCTAAACAAATTTTTGGCAAGCCCTATTTAAATAAATTTACTAAGATTATTATCTCAAAATTATTCGCTCTCTACGAGAAGTATTCGACGCCTAAATTTGACGGCATTATTACGGCTACACCGTCAATAAGAGATAAATTCTTAAAACTCAATAACAACACCATAGACATTAATAACTATCCCATATTAGGCGAGTTGCATAATAAACATGCCAACTGGCACGAAAAAGAAAAACAAGTCTGCTATGTCGGCGGCATTTCCGACATTAGAGGTATAGCCGAGATGGTTGAATCCCTCTCTCACCTCACGACGAATACAAAAATGAAACTCGCGGGCAATTTTTCGGATAACAATCTAGAGAATAAAATAAAAAGCATGAAAAATTGGCACAAAATAGATGCACTGGGATTTTTAAATCGCATAGAAACCAAAGAACTATTATCTAAATCTATTGCGGGTATCGTTCTATATCATCCACTCCCCAATCATATTGATGCCCAACCCAATAAAATATTCGAATATATGAGTGCGGGCATCCCTGTTATCGCTTCAAATTTCCCATTATGGAAAGAGATTGTTGTAAAAAACCATTGTGGTATTTGTGTCGATCCATTAAACCCTAAAGAAATAGCGAATGCGATAGACTACTTATCAAATAACCCTGATATAGCAGAAGAAATGGGTAGTAATGGGCTTATCGCAGTCAATGAAAAATACAATTGGGATATTGAACAAAATAAACTTAACAACTTTTACCAACAAATTGGACGTTAATCGATATGAAAAAAATTATTACCGTATTAGGCGCCAGACCACAATTCATTAAAGCCAGCCCAGTGTCTCGCGCTTTAAAAAATCATAATAAATTTAAAGAGATTATCATTCATACCGGTCAACATTTTGATACTAATATGTCTGATATATTTTTTAATGAATTAGCCATTCCCAAACCGGATTACACACTCAATATTCATGGCGGCTCGCACGGTGAAATGACCGGGAGGATGCTCATTGAAATTGAAAAAGTCCTTATCACAGAAAAACCTAATGCCGTTATGGTATATGGTGATACAAACTCGACTTTAGCGGGCGCATTAGCCGCATCTAAATTAGATATTCCCATTATCCATGTTGAAGCCGGTTTACGTAGTTTCAATATGCAGATGCCCGAAGAGATCAATAGAATATTAACCGATAATGTCAGCTCAATTCTCTTCTGTCCAACAGACACCGCCGTCAATAACCTACAAAAAGAAGGCTTCGGCTCAAAGCCCGTTAATATCAAAAAAGTCGGTGATGTGATGGAAGATGCCGCTTTATATTTTAGCCAAATGGCGAAAAAACCTGATGGGCTGGATACGATACAGAACTTTATATTAACCACGCTCCATCGTGCTGAAAATACCGATAATCAGGAACGTCTAACTGAAATAGTGAACGCCTTAAACGACATACATAGAAGAATTGATACTGTTGTTATGCCGATTCATCCAAGGACTAAAAAAGTGTTAGCACAATACGGCTTACAGTTAGATGTTCATTTAATTGAGCCAGTGGGATATTTAGAGATGATCTGGCTACTTAAAAACACCTCCCTGATTATTACCGATAGCGGTGGACTCCAAAAAGAGGCTTTCTTCTTCAAGAAACCTTGTGTCACCGTGAGGGATCAAACTGAATGGGTAGAATTAATTGCAGCAGGCGTAAACAAACTCTCGGAGGCTGAAAATAAAAAAATAACCCAAGCCGTTCATGACATGATTGGAATCGATATGGACTCAATTCAATCCATGTATGGTGGTGGTATCGCTGCAACACGCATTGCTGACGAATTAGAAAAATTACTATGAATATCGTCTATATAAACCACTATGCCGGTTCGCCGGACCTGGGTATGGAGTTTCGTCCATATCATTTAGGGCAAGAATGGGTTAAATCGGGACATAATATTACCCTACTCGCAGCCTCTTATTCTCATGTTCGGACAAAACAACCCAAACTAATAGATAATAAAAAAACCACCGAAAATATTAATGGATTAGAATATGTCTGGTATCCAACCCCAAACTACAACGGAAACGGATTATCCAGAGTCAAAAATATTTTCTCTTTTTTACGACAAATTTGGCTTGATAGCCATAATTTAATCAAAAAATATCGACCTGATATTGTCATTGCTTCAAGTACATATCCTATGGATATATGGATTGCAAAACGTCTCGCCAAAAAAGCTAATGCAAAACTGGTCTTTGAACTGCATGATTTATGGCCTCTTTCGCCCATAGAATTAGGTGGAATGTCACCTAAACATCCATTTATTCAATTATGCCAACTTGCTGAAAACGCGGCTTATAAATATGCGGATATAGTTATTTCCATGCTCCCAAATGTACAAGAACATACGAAAGCACATGGATTAGATCTCAATAAATTACATATTATCCCTAATGGCGTGGTTGTAGAGGATTGGATAAATCAACCTACTCCGTTAAACAGTTCACTAGAAAAACTTATTGTAACAGAGAAAAATAAAGGGCATAAAATTGTATGCTATAGCGGCGCCCACGGACGCCCAAATGCGCTAGAAAAACTGCTCAAAACCGCTTCACTTCTTCATGATAAACCGATGACATTCTTATTAGTCGGCACGGGACTTGAAAAGGATAATTTAATTGAGGAATCTAAATTACTGGGCATAAATAACATTATATTCTTTGATCCTATCCCCAAAACTCAAATCCCAACACTACTCAATAAAATTGACATTGCCTATATAGGGTTACAAAAGCAATCATTATTCAGATTTGGCATCAGCCCGAATAAACTTATTGATTACATGATGGCGGGCAAACCTATTTTATGTGCAATTGACGCCGGTAATGATCCCGTTTCTGACGTGAATTGCGGTATTACAGTTAAATCAGGCGAGCCAGAAGATATTGCTCAAGCCTTATTAAGGCTTAGTGAGTTATCAACTGACGAATTAAACCAAATGGGGCAACGAGGCAAAATTTACGCTTTAGAAAATCACGCTTATTCCGTATTAGCAGACAATTTCATAAAGGCAATCATCAATCATGAATAATAAATTCCTTCCTTTTGCATTACCTGAAATTGGACAATCTGAAATTGATGAAGTCATTGACTCACTTAAAACGGGCTGGATAACCACCGGACCTAAAACCAGAAGATTTGAACAAGATTTTGCCCAATATTTAGAGTCTGATGTTGAAGCCATTGCGGTAAACTCAGCCACGGCGGGATTGCATTTAGCGTTGGAAGCCATTGGTATTCAGCCGGGTGATGAAGTCATTGTTCCTACCTATACCTTTACGGCAACCGCAGAAGTTGTCCGTTATCTGGGGGCTCATCCCATTTTTGTTGATTCCTTACCTGACAGCCTGAATATTGATCCAACAGCAATAGAAAAAGCAATAACTACCAAAACTAAAGCGATTATACCTGTGCACTTTGCCGGTTTATCCTGTGATATGGATGCCATCATTACTATCGCTAAAAAATTTAATCTGCGAGTCATTGAAGATGCAGCTCATTCATTTCCGACTTTATATAAAGGAAAGAAAATTGGCACCCTAAATACCGATGTCACTGTATTCAGCTTTTACGCCAATAAAACCATGACGACAGCGGAAGGTGGCATGCTAGTCTCCAGACATCCAGATATCATAAAAAGAGCAAAAATAATGCGCCTCCACGGCATTAGCAAAGACGCCTTTGATAGATATCAATCTAAAATACCTGCCTGGTATTATGAAGTCATTGAGCCGGGCTATAAATATAATATGCCAGATATTTGTGCATCTATCGGCATCCATCAATTACAAAAAATAGACACTTTTCACAAGAAAAGAGAGGAGATGGCTAAATTCTATGATGACGAACTAAAAGATCTGCCCATTATCTTACCCACCAAACCTAAAGAACCTAATAGCCAACACGCCTGGCATCTATACACCATCAGGTTAAATAATGAAGCCAAAATATCAAGAGATGACTTTATCATAAAAATGGCAGAAAAAAATATCGGCTGCTCTGTCCACTTTATCCCACTGCATAAACAACCCATATGGAAAAATACCTACTCTCTTGATGAAAATAACTTCCCAGTCGCAGAAGAAAATTTTAAAAGAATTGTATCCATTCCTTTATATACCAAGATGACAAAAGAAGACCAAATCTACGTTATCAACACAATTAAAGAGATCTTGGCATAAATGATGACATATTATTTAGCTATAAAAAGGCTATTTGATTTTATTTCTTCTCTTATTGGACTCATTCTATTATTTCCTATCTTAATAACTATTGCCATCTGGATAAAAATGGATTCGAAAGGGCCTATTTTTTTCCGACAAAAACGAGTAGGCCAATATAATCAAGATTTTTATATTCACAAATTTAGGAGCATGACCACTGGATCAGAGCAAAAAGGACAACTTACTATAGGTAATGATCACCGTATTACCAACTCTGGAAAATTCATACGCAAATATAAAATTGATGAATTAGCGCAACTCATTGATGTTGTTCGCGGCAAAATGAGCTTAGTCGGCCCAAGACCCGAAGTACCACAATTTATGGACAAATATCCAGATGATGTCAGAAACAAAATATTATCGCTAAAACCCGGCATAACAGATTTGGCTTCCATAGAAATGATCGATGAAAATCAGATATTGAGTCAATATAAAGATCCTCATCAAGCCTATATCGACATTATTATGCCGATAAAAGCCAAATACTACTTAGAATATATAGATAAAAAGTCATTTTTCTATGACCTGAAGATTATCTTTAAAACCATTTACAAAGTAGTTTTTAGGTAATTAACAATGATAAACAAAAAAATGTTTTTTAACCAAGACAGATTAATCAAGACTATCATTCTTCTGATTGTAGACATATTTATCATCATTATTTCATACTGGCTAAGTATGTGGCTACGCCTTGATAGAGAAGTGCCCATCTATAGCTTACAACATTGGTTAACCATTATATTCGCCATACCTCTCACGTTATTTATTTTCTTAAGAATTGGCTTTTATCGATCGATATTAAAATATGTTAATATGAGTATATTGAAATGGGCCATTATTGGTTCATTTCTATCTACTCTACTATTGACTGCAATTTCCTTATACCAGCAAGCATTTTTACCCAGAACGGTACCAATTATCTATTTTTCATTTTTAGTTATCTCACTCTGCGGCACAAGATTTGTCTATAGAACGCTACGTAACTTACTAAAATATAAAGGCGCGCCTGTTATTATATATGGAGCAGGAGAATCTGGTCGGCAACTCTTACCCATATTAAGAGAACATAGAGAATTCAACCCGATTGCTTTTATTGATGACAATACTAAATTACATAATTTATCAATTCATGGGGTTTATGTCTTCGCTCCAGAAAAAATAACAATCTTAGTAGAAAAATATCATATAAAGAAAATACTATTAGCCATACCCAGTGCATCAATATCTAATAGAAAAAAAATACTTGAAAGACTTCAAAAAGAACATTGTGAAATCCTCACCATTCCAAGTTTCAATGATCTGGTTGAAGGAAAAGCTCAAATAAACTCACTGAAACGCGTTTCCATTAACGACCTACTAGGAAGAGAACAAGTAAACCCATTACAAAGTTTACTCAGTAAAAACATCAAAAACAAAAACGTTCTTATTACCGGTGCCGGTGGTTCCATCGGATCAGAGTTATGCAGACAAATCATTACTCAGTCCCCCTCTCAACTAGTCTTATTTGAATTAACCGAGTATTGCCTTTACTCAATAGAAAAAGAGTTACAAAAGATAAATTCAGACAGAGATCTAAATATAACCATTACTGCAATTTTAGGTGATATAAAAAATTCAGACAAAATAAATAGGATAATCAATAAATTTAACATTAATACCATATACCATGCTGCGGCATATAAACATGTTCCTCTGGTAGAAATGAATACCATAGAGGGCATTAATAACAACATTTTTGGTACCCTCTCACTTGCTAAAGCAGCAATTAACCAAAAAGTTGACAAATTTGTATTAATCTCTACCGACAAAGCCGTCCGCCCGACAAACACAATGGGCGCAACAAAAAGATTTGCAGAACTGATATTACAAGCATTCGCTAAAGAGAACAGCCATACAAAATTCTCAATGGTTCGCTTTGGCAACGTCCTTGGCTCATCCGGTTCCGTTGTTCCCCTGTTCGAAAAACAGATAAAAAGTGGTGGGCCAATCACCCTCACCCACAAAGAAATTACCCGTTACTTCATGACGATCCCAGAAGCCGCCCAATTAGTTATCCAGGCAGGAGCACTAGGCAATAATGGCGATGTTTTTGTTCTGGACATGGGAGAATCAGTAAAAATTTATGATCTCGCCCGGAAAATGATCCACCTTTCCGGACTGACAGTGAAAGATGAAACTAATCCTCATGGCGATATCGAAATCAAAATTACCGGATTAAGACCCGGTGAAAAACTTTATGAAGAGTTATTAATTGGTGATAATGTCTCTGGCACCAACCACCCGAGAATCATGACCGCCAATGAAATTTTTCTGACCTGGGATAAATTAAATCCACTATTAAATGACTTAAAAACATCTTGTGAAAATTATGATTTCGAAAATATTAGGAAGATCCTTATCAATGCTCCTATTGACTTTCATCCTAAAGATTATATTTACGACCTTTTAAAATAATATCTATAAATACATTCATGTCATGAAACTGGCTGAAAATCATATCGCCGACATTAGCCTGCTGGACAAATAATAAGCCCATGAAATTTTTAACACATGAGCAATTAAAAATCATATAATTCGAAAATTAAAATAACAAGCTAACAAAAACCTCATTATTAGATATACCCAATGGATTTCAAGATGCATCGCGACGGCAAGGGAGTGAATCCCCGGGAGCATAGATAACGATGTGACCGGGGTGAGCGAGTGCAGCCAACAAAGAGGCAACTTGAAAGATGACGGGTATATATCATATGCATTATACTTCCTTCATTTCTTCCTTCAACAAAGGAGAATGATTAAACATCTGGAAATTATGAAGCTAGCCTCTTAATATGAGCCTATAAATTTATGAAAAAGTACCCAAATAGCTATGTTCACAAGCCGTAAAGTAACAGCTAATGCCTATGGATTATCCTCTGGTGTTTTCTGGGGGCTAAGCGGCGTACTTTTCGCATTATTATTAAAAAACACTGCTCTTTCCTCTTACTTTTTCATTCCCATTGTACTCGCTTTCCTGAATGATATGATTTCATGCGGATATATGTTTATATATCTTATAGTTAAAGGAAAATACCAATCGATACGTCTTATCCCCAAAAACAAGAAAAATGGAATAATCATACTAGCGGCTATATTTGGCGGCCCAATGGGCATGTCTTGTTATATCTTAGCTATTCAATACATTGGTATTAGCTACACAGCAACCATTTCAGCCACTTATCCTGCTATTGGCGCACTCATTTCTTTTTTTCTACTTAAAGATCGTATTCACCTTATCGGAATATTGGGATTAATATTAGCCGTTGTATCTACTATGATACTAGGTTACTCAGCATCCACTCAGACAATATCTGGCTGGATAGGCTTTCTCTTCGCTTTCATATGCGCACTAGGCTGGAGTTCTGAAGTTGTTATCAGCTCTTATGGCATGAATAAAGATATACCTGCTGATATCGCTTATTTTATAAGACAATTATCATCCTCGGTGGGTTACTTAATCATCATCGTATTATTCATTCACTCTTTTCCTGGTGCTGCACATATCTTCTCAAATATAGAATTATACTCCTTATTATTCTTCACTTCTCTGGTCGCTACACTATCGTACCTCTTCTATTACAAAGCAATCAGCATGCTTCAACCCATCCGTGCTATGAGTTTAAACATCACTTACGCTATCTGGGCGGTCATCTTTGCTTATTTGCTGGTAGATGAACCCATCTCTATCAAGCTATTGCTCCTATGTGTAGGCGTCTCCGCTGGTTCATTCCTGACTGCTGTAAATCCACTTAACATCAAGAAACTGATCTTAACGCTTAAATGAATGTGATTCTATTCGAAGTAAGTTTAGGTTCGTTTTAATGCTATAGTTAAAGAGAACTACTAAAGCTCTGTTGGTCATCAATAATATATTGCCAAGTATTCTCGAACCTACACCAACCACTCTCTCCTTCCCTCACTTTTAAACAACAATCACCGCTGGATTTACCTATACCTTCAAAGATTTTGGGTTGAAGGATGGTAATAGTGTAAATCTCACCAACCACAATGCTAAATAAGCATGATGTCACAATTAAGCTTTACTACCGAACGGACATCACAGAAATACTGCCACATCCCGAAGCGAATGGAATAGAAGGAAACCTGTTGAAAAGCAAGGCGTCATAGTACGTTGTTGGTAAAATCTAACCGCCATTCCATGAGCAGTAATACAGATTCCAGCTAACTATATTCTACCAATTAGTTAAACAAGTTGGCTGTTAAGCTTGACCCAGATAAGTTTACAGTCTAATCTCCCCACAACTAGTTACAAAATCTTATCCCCCATTACTTTTTGTTAAGACAGACAAAAGTATTGGAAAATCAGTGCAATAGATAAGATTTCCGAATATTACAGGCACTCTGGGAGCCAAAAACCTAGTGCGGTAGCTTTGGATTTTTTTACAAAAACATTTTAAAGGAGTTAGGCTGAACAAATTGACGCTAGGGCATTCATATAATCAAATGATTAAAATACTTTATTATTTATGAAATATAGCAAAAGTCTATTCAATCTATTTATACTCTCATTTGGCTCACTATTAGGAGCAATATTAGGATTTCTATGTCAGGTTATTTTAGCTCGTAATTTAACACCAACAGCTTTAGGCAATTATTCCGCTATATTTTTCCTAATAACTACTATAGCTCCTCTTTGTGGTTTTGGAATTTCTCAATATTGGCTAAAGATTTTTGGTCAACATGGTTGGCAAGGTATGTCATGGGTTCCTTTATCATTAAAATTCATAAATATAAGCACACTAAGTATATTAGTTTTCTTAATTTTCTGGGGAGCCCTAATAGAAAGATCAATATCACTCAAATTAACTGCTATGATTATGTCCTTTATCATATTTGGACAATTAGCAATAGAACTCACTAGTGCAATACTGCAGCTTGAGGAAAAATATAATCAACTAGCCATCTGGCAATTACTCCAGCCATTATTAAGATTCATTTTCCTATTTATTATTAATTATATTATGAATATTCCTTTTAACTTACCAATAATAGCCACTGTTTATGTAAGTGTTGCATTAATCATTGGAACTATTGGTGGCATAAAGGTAAATCAATTCAAAAAAGGAAATTTTAATCTTCAAGGACACAAAAAAACAAAAAAAGAAAGAGAATTTAACATATCCGTTAAAACGATTATGAAAGGTGCTGCTCCATACGGATTTTCTGGTTTATTCTATTTGATTTATTTTCAATTAAGTATTGTATTAGTAAAATATTTAATCAGTCCCGATGCTGCAGGATATTATAATATTGCATTTGTTTTTATTTCTGCAGCAATGATACTACCAAATGTTATATACCAGAAATTCTTATTACCAAAGTTACATCGATGGGCTTATCATGATAAGCACCTTTTTTATCAATCATTTATAAAAGGCAATTATATTATGGGAGGACTAGGAATAATAGTTATGCTAACTATCTGGTTTCTTACTCCTCACCTTATCCCACTATTTTTTGGCATAGAATATTACAGTGCGGTAAAAATCACACAATTTCTTTCTATAAATATACCTATTGTATACATAGCTAGCAGTGCGGGTTCTATATTACTAACTCAAAACAATATGATACATAAAGTTAAATATATGGGACTATCTGCACTATTGAGCCTTATTTTAAATCTCATATTAATTCCACACTTAGGAATTACAGGGGCTATAATTACCAATATAATCTGTAATAGTTTCTTATTAATTATATATTTTATTAAAATAAAAAATATATTTTCCTATGACTAAAAATAAAGGAAATATTTAATGTCTGTTAAAAACAAAATAAAATCACTATTGAGGCCTTCATACAGATTTTTTAAAGATAGGCATAATCTGATAACAGGATCTATTTACGATTTTCATAGATTCTTGAAGTATGGTGGTTGGAAACAAAATATGTATGAAACCAGCCAAAGAAATTATTTCAGTATGTTAATTTATCATGGCTTAGAGAAAAGTATGAGTTATAAACAACGCGAACTTGGACATGGCTGGCGTAATGCTGAAATTCTAGTAACTAACTTAAAAATAGCACAAAAAACGAGAGATATTGATTATCATGATAAAGCATCCAAACAAATTCTAGAAAAATTCATATCTCTTCCTGAAAATATCAATATTGCTCGTTCCAAAGAAATCAAAGCATTCCTAGAACAATTAGATTTTACATCTGATGACGAGCATGGAATCAAGCATTTATCATTAGCCGATTTCCATAAAGGACGTTTAGAAAATCCAGAAGATTTTTTCTTTTCCCGTTACACACTAAGAGAATTCAGAACAAAAACTGTATCTGATGAAAAAATTGAATATGCCATAAAACTCGCAACTAAAACACCATCTGTTTGTAATAGGCAGCATTGGCACGTCTATCATACTAACGACCCTAAAGTTAGAGATTTAGCCTTAGAATTACAAAATGGTAATAGCCACTTTGGACATAAAATTCCTAATTTGATGATAATTACTACAGATTTAAAAGCTTTTTATGGCCCACATGAGAGATATCAACCATGGATAGATGGAGGTATGTTTGCAATGTCTTTAATATATACATTTCATTCAATAGGAATTGCATCTTGTGTCCTGAACTGGAGCCAATTACCAAAAAACGATCGTTTATTACGTAAAAGACTAAATATTTCCCCTGAGCACACAATCATTTCATATCTCGCTATAGGTTATCCTGATAAAGATAATATTGTATGTTCATCAAAACGTAAAAACTATAAATCTTTTATTAAAAAGTTAGAGAGCAATAATAAAAAATGAAGAAAATTGGAATATTAACTCAGCCTTTAATTAATAATTATGGTGGAATATTACAATGTATTGCTTTATATAATTACCTAACAGAAAAAGGCTATGAAGTCACCATAATACAAAAACATTTATATAATCCTCTATGGAAAAAAATTATAATAAAAGCTTTAGAATTAATTCCAAATCAAAATTATAGAGGATTTAGAAATAGAGCGAAACAATACAAAACACACAAAATTTTTATTGATCACTATATTCCTAACAAAACTAAGATTATCTACACACATAATAGTTTAATCAAAATAGCAAAAAATTATCAATTCGATGTTGTGATCGTAGGAAGTGATCAAGTATGGAGGATGGCATATATTAATGATCCATTTTATGCAGCCTATTTTTTAAATTTTGTAGATTCAATATCTTGTAAAAAAATTGCTTACGCTGCTTCTTTCGGCAAAAATCACTGGGAAACACCGGAAAAAATATCTGAAATATCCCATTTATTGGCTGATTTTACTGCCATTTCTGTACGTGAAAGTTCAGGTGTTAAAATTTGTAACGATATTTTCAATTATACTAGTGCTACTCATGTGTTAGATCCAACTTTACTAATTAATCCAAAATTCTACCAACAATTTATCGCAAAAAGACAAGAAAAGAACAATGTAAAAAAACTACTCACTTATGTTCTAGATGAAAGTGAAAATAAGAAAGTAATAATAAAAAATATAAAAAAATCTTTAGGGGAAAATATATCAACACAACACCTATTAGGTTTCAATAAACATGAGATTATAACCATTCCCGAATGGTTAACTGCTTTCTATAATGCTGACTTCATTATTACTGATTCTTTCCATGGCATGGTTTTTTCTATCATATTTAATAAACAATTCCTAGTAATTGGCAATAACGAAAGAGGTATGGAACGTTTTGTATCACTACTTAGCTTATTAAAATTAAAAGATAGATTAATTATATCAGGAGAAATATCAAACAATTTTAATATGAATAAAAGAGAAAAAATTAACTACTCCCTAGTTAATAAAATAGTCTCTGAAAATAGGAAAAATTCTGAAAAATTTTTAAATTCTATAAATGATGATACAGGAATTTAATAATGCAGGATTCTAATATAAAAGTATTTAACCATATATTAAGAATGGAGAATAATGTCTTATTACCTGTATTATTCCCATTTTTATTATTCCCTTTTTCCCCATTTCTTAGTTTCATATCATCTATACTGATATTATTTTTCTACTCTACTTATATTATTCCGTTAGTGAGAATAATAATAGTCACTATATCTATAATTAGCTTTCGCTATATTGACTTATCAAGATCATTCTCCCATGAAATAAGTACAGACCTATCGTCTTACTATAAAAACTATATGGCAATGGGTATATCTCCCATTGAAGATTATATATTTTATTACGGTGAAGGCGTAGAGATTGGTTGGCCATTATTATATAAACTAATCCATATAATAACACCTAACCTCTCTATACTTGAAATTTCAAATACTAACTTTATTATTTGTTCTATTTTATTTTTGATATGGCTTGAATATAATGGATTACGTACTTTTTCTAATAAAGACAAAAATATAATCTTAGCCTTTATTTTAGTCTTTTCTAATATAAATGTTTTTGGAACAGCCCAACGGCAAAGCTTATCTATTATATTTTTACTATTTTCACTTTCCAATAGGAAAACCTGCAAATTTTATATTTACTTATCTATTGCCACAATATTTCATATTACATCGCTACCTATTGGATTAATATATTCCTTTTTGATGAAAAAGCAATACAATAGAATTCTTATATTAATAACTTTTATTTTTTTCTTTATTCTATCCATGAATTTTCATAATATCATAAATATAATAACTGAAAATCATATAATCGGAGGATTATCGGAAAAAGCTAGGTTTTATACTCATATACATACTAACTCGATTGTTTATCGTGAATTAATGTATATTTCAATCATATTTCTAGGTATAGTTTTCAACTGGAAAACAATTGAATCAGAATGGAAGAACATAATTGTTTTTATATTTATCAGTTATATATCCCTGCTAAATTTTTATCTATTATCTACAAGGTTAAATATTGTACTTTGTTGTTTAATAGGCTATTTCCTGTATATCGTATTTAAACCTCGTTTTTTCATTATTTCATATTTTATTTTCTTTCTTGGACTATTACATTTCATACTTACAAAATCTTCTGTATTTTTTAGCTTAGCTACGGATCCATACTGGGCAAAATATCCAATTTTTGACCTCAATCCATTTTATTTCTTTTATCGTTAATATATGTCTCCCAAAATCTCTATAATAATACCTGCTTACAATACGGAAAAATATATACAAGATTGTTTAGAGTCTTGTATTAATCAAACATTAAAAGAAATTGAAATAATAATAATTGATGATTGCAGTATAGATAACACAATTAATATAGCAGAACAATATAAAAAAAAAGATGATAGAATTGTAATATTGAAAAACACATGCAATAAAGGACCTTTTTATTCACGTAAAAATGGGACATTACATGCTAGTGGAAATTATATATTATATCTTGATTCAGATGATTTTATTGATATAAATACCTGTAAACTTACATATGAGTTAGCTATTAAAAATCATGCTGATATTATTAACTTTGGCATGCAAACAATACCATATAAAAAGAAACATACATTTATTACAGGCTCTACAGAAATAAAGTCGAATGAAGCAATAGCATACGATATTTTTATAGGTAATAAAAGTAATCGCAGAATAAAAATGTATCCAGTATGCGGTCATTTATTTGAAAAATCTTTACTTAAGGATGCATTTAAAATTATGCAATTCAAAAAAGACAAACTAAAATCTTGTGAAGATATATTGCAAATCTTCATAATTAGTTTACTGGCAAATAAAAGTATAGGTACAAAGGATATTTTTTATTTTTATAGGAATAATCCGACATCAACTACTAGAAGAAATGACGATGAAAATATAAATAACAGATGTAATAACCATAATATGATAATCTATTATCTCAATAATCTTGAATCAACTTTACTAGGTGATCATATATATTTCCATAAACTCAAAAATAAAATAATTAATTGGTTGAAATATAATAATAATTTTTCAAAAAGATATTTGAGAAAAAGTAATAATATTATTCCTGCTTATTTATTATACACAACCCTCTCCCTACGTTACTGTTTTCGTTTAAAAAATGTTATAAGAATAATTATATATATATTTTCATTAAGCACCATTAAAAAATAATTACTGATAAAATATAGAAACAAATATTTTATTATCAATATAATTTGAAACCACCCATTAACAATAATGAACATTATTTTTATTATCACAGGATTAAATATTGGTGGAGCTGAAAAACAAGTCTGCGCATTAGCTGACGAGTTTATTCTCCTAGGCCATCGAGTATCCATCATATCCCTTACAGGTCTAAGTGTAGTTGAACCGGAAAACAGAGAAGTAAATATATACGAATTGGCTATGAGAAAAAGCACTCTAGGACTATTACAGGCCCTATGGAAGGCTAAAAAAATAATCTTATATCATCAACCTGATATTATTCATTCTCATATGTTCCATGCAAACATTTTTTCAAGAATATTAAGAGCATTCGTAAAAATACCAAGACTCATATGTACAGCACATAACACTAATGAAGGAGGAAAACTTAGAATGCTTCTTTATCGTTTAACTAATTTCTTATCAAATGTAAATACCAATGTGAGCGAAGAAGCTGTTTATTCTTTTATAATGAAGAGAGCTGTCAAACCTAATAAAATGCTTGTTATGTCAAATGGCATAGACGCTTGTAAATTTTTTTATTCTGAAGAAAACAGAAAATTATTTCGCTCCAGGTTATCTATCTCAGATCAGCAACATTTATTTATAGCAATTGGTCGTTTACAAGAGCAAAAAGACTACCAAAATTTATTATATGCATTTTCATTACTCCTAAAAGAAAGACCTTTATCATATCTAATAATTGTAGGCGATGGTCCATTAAAAAATAAACTTATTGAATTAGCAATTAAATTAAATATAAATAAATATACAAATTTCCTAGGCGCTAGAAATGATATATCAGAAATAATGAGCTCCTGTGATACATTTGTACTATCTTCCAAATATGAAGGTTTTGGATTAGTTGTCGCTGAAGCAATGGCGTGCCAACGCTATGTAGTAGCAACTGATAGTGGTGGTGTGAAATCTGTATTGGATAAATATGGTATTTTAGTACCAATACAAGACTCAAAAGCCTTATCAGAAGCAATGAAAGATAGCATAGATAAAGATAATGATGAAAAATACTATCTAGGATTGGATGCTAGAAACCACATCATAAAAAATTTTTCAATAAAAGAAATAGCATCTAAATGGCTAAACTTATATAAGAGATAAAATGAAAATTGTACTTATAGGAACAACAGCAGAATCCATGATTAACTTCAGAGAAACATTAATTAAAAGTATAGTTAGTTTAGATAACGAAGTATTCTGTTTAGCAATAGATTATGATGAAGAACAAAAAGAAAAAATAAAGAAATTAGGAGCTACTCCTATTCAATATCAACTCAGTCGTTCCGGACTAAATCCGTTCATCGACATAAAAAATACGTTAAAATTAGCTAAACAGCTCAATAATATTGAACCAAATATTGTTTTATCTTATTTTTCAAAACCATCAATTTATGGTTCATTCGCTGCTAAGTTGGCTAAAATACCAAAAATATTTGCTATGCTGGAAGGGTTAGGGTTTTGTTTTACCTTACAGGAAAAAGGTATAAGTTGGAAACGGATATTTTTAAAATCAATACAAGTATTATTGTATCGAATAACACTCCCTAAAATAAATGGATTAATTTTATTAAATCCAGATGATAAAATAGATCTAGTCGATAAATATAAGATAAATGTCAAAACCTTCGTACTTGGTGGAATAGGGCTAAATTTAAATGATTATAAGTTCGCTTTTATACCTAAAAAAAATAACATTTCTTTTATTTTTATAGCTCGACTTTTAAAAGAAAAAGGAATTTTTGAATATATTAATGCAGCTAAAATTGTTAAGAAAAAATATCCTGAAGCTACATTTAATGTTTTAGGTAACATCGATTTTTCTAACCCAGGATCAATAAGTAAAGAGCAATTAGACGAATTAAATAATTCTGGAATAATCACTTATCCTGGCTTTGTTAACAACGTAAATGAGTGGCTAAAAAATAGTGATGTTTTTGTACTACCTTCTTACTATAGAGAAGGAGTCCCCAGAAGTACTCAGGAAGCAATGGCTATAGGTCGTCCTATCATTACAACTAATGTTCCTGGATGTAAAGAAACAGTTCATGATGGGAAAAATGGTTTTTTAGTCCCTCCATGGTCTGCTGAAATACTAGCAGAAAAAATGATTTTCTTCATAAAATACCCTGAATACATAGAACGAATGGGATTAGAAAGCTACAAAATAGCAAGGAAAAAATATGATTGCCATAAAGTAAACAAGAAATTAATCAATATCCTAGGAATAGATAATAGTTTATGAGATTATATAATATTATCAAATAATTTCGAAGAAAATAATCATATCAATTCTTATTAATAGAACTAAATAGCTTTTCATAATGCCTCTACACTTTTACTATTCCTGCTCTATTCCCCAGAAATAGTGAAACGGTGGTCATAAATTAATTTACTTTTTTCAGCGATTTCCACATATATTGGTAAGTATGATTACAGAGTATCGTTCCTATTATTAATCGTTCAATCCAGCAGATGGTTTATTTCCGTTTAGCAACAAAGCAGATCACAGAAACCGGATTAAGTTCTCCCCAAAGTGATCTCCTCGTATAAAAAGCTTTTAAAAAAATAGTTAGAAAACAAAACGTAATATATACTGCAACAGGAAAATCATTATGATTTTTATTTAGGTAATTAAATCATGAAACTATTAAGTAGAGAATCGAGATTATTTGTTAAATTTATCTTCATAACAATATCATTTTTATTTATAAATCCTTATCTATTTAAGAAGATCTTATTTGTTCTTACTAGACCCGGCCCAACAATAGAAACAATATTAACGGTAGCGATTATTATTATAATAAATCTGTTTTTTATAATAGGGGTATATTTAATATCTTTATATAAAAATAAACTTAAAATACTAACTATAATTACCCTTATAATATTATCTATCATTTACACTTCATATTATAAGGCATCAGGAACTATGATGTCTTACTTTGATTTTTATTCATTATCATCTTCAATCTCTATGCTTAAAGAGGCATTTATTACCTATAAAGATGTGATAACCTTGTCTTTTATATTACATCTCCCCTTTATTATATCTCTATTTATATTTCCAAACCAAAAAATAGAATTAAAGGCAGCTGCTTTAGGAATATCAATAATATTAATTTCAATCTTATTGATATCTGGAATTATATTTTATAAAAAAACCGGGCAAGGTGCTGAAGGCATGCCACCATCTGCAATTATTCCCGCTTATTACATAGATTTATATCTAGATAAAAATCTAGATCACAATATATACAATAGGCATTTATTATTAAAACACATACCTAAAGAAAAATTTAAAAACATAATATTAATTATTGATGAATCAATAAGATATGACGTTATAGATATAAACAATAATACAGGAACCACTCCATATTTATTTAAGATCCATAAGTTACTTAACCTTGGCAAGGCTTCTTCCTATGCCAATTGTAGCCAATACACTAATATTTTAATTAGAAAAATGTCAAGATATAAACATGAAGTCTTTGACATAAAATCAAACGTATATATTTGGGATGTAATGAGTAAAGCAGGATACAAAAATATATTAATTGACGCACAATTAGATGGCAATGGACACAATTTCTTCACCTCAAAAGAATTAGAAAATGGTAAAGTTAATGTAATCAAATCATCATTTAAGAAAGACGATATAGAAATTGCAAAACTAGTAAACAAAATCATTAAAAATAAAGAAAAAAATTTCATATTAATTATAAAAAAAGGAGCCCATTTTCCTTATCCGAATGATGGAATAAAAAAAATATTTTTACCAAATATGAATAGCAACAATATTAAAATTGAATCTAAAGAACACATAATAAATTCATATAAGAATCTAGTTTTCCATAATACAAATTTGTTTTTTGAGTCATTAAATAAAAATAAAAAAGATACTATCTTCATATATACATCTGATCATGGTCAAAACTTTGAGAAACTAAATGAAAAAATGACACACTGTACAACTACTAATCCGATGAAAACAGAAGGAGAAGTGCCATTATTTATTTTTGGCCAGTACAAAGAAGATGACTTTAGCCCTATGACTAAACAAATATTACACAGGGGGAAAAATAGCCATTATGACATTCCATTCTTCTTAATGGATTTTGCTGGATATAGTGACGATGACATAAGAAGTTTAATGGGTTCCCCTGTATCTGTAGACTCTTTTGTTTATGGAAATGTCTATGGATTTTTTGGTGGCGCACCAGAAAGGGAAAGCATCTCTCAATAGGTCTTCTAGAATCCCCTTGATTTTTACTGATCTACATTCTCGTTTCTGATTATGTGCTATTAATTTATCTTTATACCCTATGGATTTCAAGATGCATCGCGACGGCAAGGGAGCGAATCCCCGGGAGCATAGCTAACTATGTGACCGGGGTGAGCAAGTGCAGCCAACAAAGAGGCAGCTTGAAAGATAACGGGTATATATTGCTGGATTTCAGTTACACCGGATTCAATCTGGAATGATAAAAAGCAACATTAGACTGGTCTTAGTTAGCATAAATTCAAAAAAAGAATAAACTAGTTATAATATAAGTACATAAGGATATTCAAATGCCTGCCCTAATCACCGGCGGAGCCGGCTATATCGGCTCACATACAGTATTAGCACTTCTGGAAAGAGGGGCTGATGTTGTTGTTATTGATAATCTTTGCAATTCATCACCTGAATCTCTTCATAGAGTTGAAGAACTTACTGGTAAATCAGTAAAATTCTATCAAGGTGATGTACTTGATCTAAATTTACTAAATCAAATCTTCCAGGAAAACAAAATAGATACAGTCATCCATTTTGCTGGATTAAAAGCAGTTGGTGAATCTACTAGAAAGCCACTTGAATATTATCAAAACAACGTTACTGGCACCCTAGTTCTGTTGCAGGCTATGCGCACCAATGGCGTACATAAACTAATTTTCAGTTCATCCGCAACAGTTTACGGTGATCCTGAATCTGTACCACTCACGGAAAATGCCAAAGTTGGTGGTACAACTAATCCTTATGGCACTTCCAAGCTGATGGTTGAGCAAATTCTAAAAGATTTTGCCGCTGCCGAACCAAGTTTCAAAATCACCAGTCTAAGATATTTCAACCCCGTCGGTGCTCATCCATCAGGTATGATTGGCGAAGACCCTAACGGTATTCCCAATAATCTGCTACCTTATATCACTCAGGTTGCTATTGGTCGTTTGAAATGTTTATCAGTTTATGGTAACGATTACCCAACTAAAGATGGTACCGGTGTTCGTGACTATATTCATGTGATGGATTTGGCAGAAGGCCATATTGCCGCCATTAACTATCTGGATAAACAACTATCCTACGAAGTTTTCAATTTAGGAACAGGCTCTGGTTATTCTGTATTTGATTTACTTCATGCTTTTGAAAAGGCAGCAGGTAAAGAAATTCCACATAAAATCACAGACAGACGCTCTGGGGATATTGCTGAATGTTGGTCTGATCCATTCAAAGCCCGTAATATTCTTGGCTGGCAAGCAACACGCAATATTGATGATATGATGCGTGATAGCTGGAATTGGCAGAAGAATAACCCCAATGGTTTTCGCTCTAATTAAGGTGTATACCTACACTGTTTGATTCCTTAAAAGAAGCAAAATTCAGAATAAATCCGAATGACTACCTACTCGATATAGTTTCAATTCAGTATTTGTGCGCTAATAAATAAGCAAAATATCTGGCGCTCCGTGGCATTCAAGGTAACCAATATATTGGTCTGCTAATGAATGTTCACGGTAACGCTTTGGTAAACAATCTTTAGCATTATTTACCATCCAAGATCACGCTTTAGTTCATCTATCGTATCAACTCGGTGAACACCTACGCCATTTTCCAGATCTCGAATAGCCTGTAATGTATCCTGATTAAGTTGCAGCAACTCAGCAGGTAATTCTGGCTCAACAGCCAGACGATTAACCACCATACGAATTATAGTGGAAAGACTCAGCCCCATAGCTTTCGCATTAGCCATCGCCGCCGCTTTGGATTTAGGATTAACTCGGGCACGTACAACAGTATCAGCCATAAGAAACCTCACTCAATATTTGTCTATATAATAGCCATATTGTAGCCACAAGCAAATGAATATATCCGAGTGATAAGCAATCTCTGAAGGATTTTCCAACAGATAAACCAGAGATGAAATCCCCCTGCATCCCCTCCTGATTTCTGCTAATCTGTGCCCCTTGTTTCTGGGGGGCATATGCTAAACATCGTCTTATTTGAACCTGAAATCCCACCTAATACCGGTAATATTATTCGTCTTTGTGCTAACACCGGTTTCCAATTGCATTTGATTCAACCCTTGGGTTTTACCTGGGACGATAAAAGGCTACGTCGAGCCGGGCTGGATTATCATGAGTTTGCCAATGTTAAACAACATCATGATTATTACGCTTTTTTAGAGAATGAAAAGTTAATAGAAGGATCTGCTGCTCGTTTGTTTGCTCTCACAACGAAAGGAACTCCGGCACATAGTGCGGTAAGTTATCAAGCCGGGGATTATTTAATGTTCGGGCCGGAAACCAGAGGGCTACCGCCTTACGTACTGGATAATATGCCACCACAACAAAAAATCCGTATCCCAATGCTGGCAAACAGCCGCAGTATGAATCTTTCCAATTCAGTCGCTGTTGTCGTTTTCGAAGCCTGGCGACAATTAGATTATCAAGGCGCTATCATAAAAAATTAGTGTGTCATTAAATAAGCGTGACTAATATCGCTACACTTTCTTACAATAGCCCAACGTGTTATTTATTTATCGTATCGCGGCAATTTTTTCTTCTTTATGTGGGTCTGGTGAAGAATAGTTTTCTACTCTACACCAGATTCACGATGAGCCAAGCACCCATTTTTGTCATGTTCTCGGATGAAGTGTGGTACGTAAAATAATTAACTACGATGGTTATCAGCTCAGGAATGTAGCAATCTGTAATCACAGGAACATATTAAATGAGATGAATAAGCGCTACTTAAACCCAGCAGGTAAGCTTTCCAGCCAGCCAATACCATATCCGCCAAAAGCATGGGTAGAGGAAAATAAGAAGACATTAGACGTAGCTTTTATCCTGGGTTTTTCTGAACAAGTTTTTGCGCTAAATCATCGTTTATTACGGGACGTAGGTGCTATGATTAGTATAGAATAACCCGATTGAGTGATTTTATCTCTTTAAAAATTGACTCATATAACTCAAATCGGGCTAATTTCTTCAAATGATCTACTGTTTTTTTAAAACTATTTAGATCATAATAATTCAATAAAGTTAGTATTAAGACAACTCATTTTCATTGATATATATTGGTTACTCTATGAAAGCAAAAAATTCAAAAGAATTTCTCCAAGATGTCATAGAATGGGACATATACAATTGGAGCCATGCCTTAAAATATTGGCAAGATAATTCTAGCTTAGAATTAAAATCAGCTAATACTCTAGAAATAGGCAGTGAAAATGGTGGGTTATCGTTGTGGGCTGCATTAAATGGTGCAAATGTCCTATGTACCGATCTAAATGGCCCTACACCAAAGACACTGGAGAAACATAAACGTTATAATATAGAAGATAACATTCAATATAAAAAATTGAGTGCATTGGATATTAAATATAAGAACCATTTTGATATCGTTATGTTTAAATCAGTATTAGGCAGTATCGGCTATAATTCAAATAAAACAGCACAAAAAGAAGCTATTAATCAAATCTTTCACTCATTAAAAGAGGGTGGTGAGTTTTGGTTTGCAGAAAATTTGGTTGCATCGCCATTGCATAAATTTTTTAGAAGAAATTATATTAAGTGGGGAAATGCCTGGGGTTATGTCACCGTCAATGAAATGACAGATTATCTGTCAGCATTTTCAAATGTTAATTATACAACATTAGGCTTCCTTGCTACATTTGGCAGGAGTGAATCTCAAAGAAGATTTTTAGGGGTGTTAGATAATAAAGTTCTAAATAAAATAGTTCCTAAACATTGGCACTATATTATAATAGGTGTAGCAAAAAAATAATTTATATAAGATTTAATAAGTTAAGTATTCTAGATCATATTTTCACATTTAATATGTGAAAATATGATGAATATCATTCATACCCATATTTGGAAAAATTAAATACCATCACCATATTCAAAACCGTGGTTGATACCATTAAAGTGTTGGTTCATATCCAATGATGGCTTTTCGCTTTCAGGTTTACCGACAATACGGGCTGGCACTCCAGCGGCTGTTGTATGTGGTGGAACAGAACGAAGTACAACTGAACCTGCGCCAATTTTGGCACCACGACCAATTTCGATATTACCCAGTATTTTCGAACCTGCTCCAATCATCACCCCTTCCCTGACTTTTGGATGACGATCACCCCCTGTTTTACCAGTACCACCAAGGGTGACAGATTGTAGGATAGATACGTCATTTTCCACTACCGCCGTTTCACCAATCACAATGCCTGTAGCATGGTCAAGCATAATGCCACAGCCAATCTTTGCTGCCGGATGAATATCAACGCCAAAAGACATCGAGATTTGGTTTTGCAGATAAATAGCCAGTGCTTTACGTCCTTCTCCCCATATCCAATGGGCAATACGATAGGCCTGCAAAGCATGAAACCCTTTGAGGTAAAGCAGAGGAGTTGAATATTTGTCCACAGCGGGATCACGTAAACGTACTGCTATGATGTCGCGAGCAGCAGAAACAATCATCTTTTGATCTGAGCTATAAGCCTCTTCTACGATCTCTCTAACAGCAATAGCCGGCATAATTGGCGTAGCCAGCTTATTAGCCAGCATATAACTCAAGGCACTACCAAGATTTTCATGTTTGAGTAACGTTGCATGAAAAAAACTGGCTAACATCGGTTCACATTCAGCCAGCGCTCTCGCTTCTGTTTTTATGTTCTTCCAAACTTCGTCCAATTCCTCTAGCGACATATTTTTTACTCTCACATTTAGAACCTATCTCATTAGATTTTTATTCAAGAGCGCACATCATCGCTCTCATCCTTTCTGGCTCTTCCTAATAATGCCTGAGCAGCTTCTTTCACATTTTTATTGCAATAGAGTATCTGATAGATTTGTTCTGCAATCGGCATTTCTACATTGGCACGATTAGCCAACGCACGTACTTCTTTGGTATTGCGGTAACCTTCAACAACCTGTCCAATCTGATATTGGGCTTCTTCGACACTAATTCCCTGCCCCAACATCATGCCAAAACGACGGTTACGTGATTGGTTATCAGTACAAGTTAAGACCAAATCGCCCAATCCCGCCATGCCCATAAAGGTTGAAGGATCAGCCCCAAGCGCTGTACCAAGGCGACTCATTTCCGCCAATCCACGAGTAATCAAGGCAGTACGAGCATTAGCACCAAAACCCATACCATCAGATATTCCCGCACCAATGGCAATTACGTTTTTTACGGCACCACCGAGTTGAACTCCAATAAAATCAGGATTTTTATAAACCCGGAAGCTTTTGCCACAGTGGAATAATTGCTGAAGTTCATCGCCAAAAGCAGATTCCGTCGCGGAAATAGCAATCGCAGTGGGCAAACCAGCCGCTAGCTCTTTAGCAAATGTTGGCCCAGAGAGCACCGCTAGCGGTATTTCATTGCCTAATATCTCACGGGCCACATCCTGTAATAACCGACCAGTATCCGCTTCCAAGCCTTTAGTTGCCCAGACGATGCGTGAATCAGGCCGTAGATGTGGTTTTACCTGCTTTAGCACTTCACCAAACACATGGCTAGGTACTACAACAAGAATATCGCGGCTCGCTGTTAGTGCTTTTATGAGGTCTGTTTCAAGCAATAAATTATCAGGAAAGGAAACATCCGGCAGAAATTCCTGATTACAACGCGCCTGTTGCAATGCCCCAATATGCTCTGGATTATGCCCCCAAAGTACAACATTATGACTATTACGAGCCAGCGTAATGGCTAATGAGGTGCCGTATGAGCCGGCACCGATCACTGTCATAGAAACAGTACTATTCATTAAGCTTCCTGTTCAGTTTGTTCACCACCCTGAGACTGTTCTGCCTGCTGTTGCAGGTAGTTCATGAACAGGGCATCAAAATTTACTGGAGCCAGATTCAGTTGTGGGAAGGTACCACGGCTAACTAAGCTAGTGATGCATTCACGAGCATATGGGAACAGGATATTCGGACAGTATGCCCCCAAGCAGTGAGCCAACTGAGTTCCTTCGATACCGTCAATAGAGAAAATACCCCCTTGCTGTACTTCACACAGGAATGCCGCCTCTTCTCCCAAAGTCGCCGTTACAGTCACACGCAGAACAACTTCATAAACCCCTTGAGCTAACTCACTGGAAGCGGTATCCAGATCCAGTTTTACTTCCGGCTGCCATTCCTGCTGAAACACTTGCGGTGCGTTTGGTGCTTCAAAAGAGATATCTTTGGTGTAGATACGTTGGATCTGGAAAGCCATTTCTGTATTGCTTTGTTCTGACATAATAATTGTTACCTTTAGATGTCCTTATTAGATTTTTTATGTGAATGTCGCCATTCACGCCCAAAATGATTACTTTTTACCACGCGCCAACGGCAAGTTTTCACCTGTCCAACCAACCAAGCCCTCTTTCAAGGAACATACGCGTTCAAAACCAGCATGGATAAGATTTTCTGCCGGAGTACGAGATTCAGTGCCATTCGCAGAAACAACAATGACAGGCTGTTTTTTATGTTTTTCCAACTCAGCAAAATTGTTGTCTTTAATTTCAGAAGGATTCAGGTTTAATGAACCAATAATATGCCCTTTGCGGAAATCTTCACGGGAACGTAAATCCACGACGATGGCTTCTTCTTTATTGATCAGATTAATAGCTTGAGCACGAGTTATCTCTTTGGTTTTAGAGAAGAAACCTCTCGTTGTAGTCACAATAACGGCAACCAGCAGTGCAATCCAGATGAGGCTTAAGGTCATATGCTGGTTAATAAATTGCATGATTTCTTGCAGCATGGGGGCAACAACTCCCGTTGGTTAATAACAAATATCTAAGGCTCCAGAGTATACCTTTGTGTTGCGTCAATTACAGCCAAATAGCACAAGCTCAATGCAAATTTTGCGGAGAGTTTCGAGAAAAAATAAAAATATCCTGAAAATGAAGCATATTAAGTACATGACCAGCATCTGCCCTGTCACACTAAATGTATGCAGGCATTTCAACGATAAGTAGGCTAATATGTTTATACCCGTTATCTTTCAAGTTGCCTCTTTGTTGGCTGCACTCGCTCACCCCGGTCACATAGTTTGCTATGCTCCCGAGGATTCACTCCCTTGCCGTCGCGATGCATCTTGAAATCCATTGGGTATATTATTATTCAATTTCGATGTTAAGACAGCATTATCTGAAAGTGTAAAAAATCAGCGTAGCATCTGGTAACTCTTTGTTCATCATGAAATAATCTAGTGCATACAGTAGCAAGGTATATTTACAGAAATGGCTGACAACAAGGAAATACATAGCCGTAATTATCGGCGCAATCAGAACTCATGGCGAAATAATATCTGTGCCTCATTGTTCTATGCTTTCCTATTTGTTATTTTCAGCTTTAATACCTTTGCAAATCAAATTATCGCCAATAAAAATCAACTGAAAGATCTCCAACAAGACATCGCGGAGAAAGAGAAAAGTGTGCAACAACAGCAGCAAAAACGGAGTTCTTTGCTAAATCAGCTAAAAGATCAGGAAAATACCATTTCCAAAATTGGTCAATCCCTACACAACACTCAAACTCAACTCAGTAAGCTGAATAAAGAGATTACCGCTCTAGTCTCCAATATCAAAAAACTGGAAAAACAACAAAAAGCGCAACGAGATATGCTGGCACGCCAACTGGATGCCGCATTTCGTCAAGGGCAACATCAAGGGCTTGAACTCATGTTCAGAGGAGAGGAGGGTAAGAGAGGAGAGCGTATACTCGCTTATTATAGCTACCTTAATCAAGCCCGTCAGGACACCATTGTGCAACTTGAACAAACTGCCGTTGATTTAACTGAACAAAAAAAACTGGAGCAACAGAAACAGGAAGAGCAAAAGCAAGTTCTGACTGAGCAACAACAACAGAAACAACAAATGGAAGTAGCCCGCAACGCCAGGCAGAAAACCCTGACTGAGCTGGAGTCTTCCTTAAAGAAAGACCAAAAAAATCTCGCTGAACTAAAACAAAATGAAACCCGTCTGCGAGATAAAATCGCTAAGGCAGAACGGGAAGCGAAAGCACGTGCTGAACGAGAAGCCAAAGAAGCTGCCCGGGTCCGTGCTCAGATTGCAGCGAAACAGAAGCAAGCACAGAAAAAAGGTTCCAGCTACAAGCCAACTGAAGATGAGCGCGCACTAATGGCGCGTACCGGTGGCCTTGGCCGTCCGGCCGGTCAGGCAATCTGGCCTGTCCACGGTAAGGTGATACATGAGTTTGGTGAAGCGCTGCAAGGCGAATTACGCTGGAAAGGCATGGTGATTTCGGCCACAGAAGGTACTGAAGTCAAAGCGATATCCGATGGCCGGGTGCTGCTGGCTGACTGGTTGCAAGGCTATGGGCTGGTTGTCGTTATAGAGCACGGTAAAGGTGATATGAGTCTCTATGGCTATAATCAGAGTGCCCTGGTCAGTGTCGGTCAGCAAGTTCGTGCCGGACAACCTATTGCGTTAGTCGGTAACAGTGGCGGTCAGCAGCAACCGGCACTCTATTTTGAAATTCGCCGTCAGGGAAGAGCGGTAAACCCACAACCGTGGCTTGGGAGATAATCAGGTGAGACAACGCAAGTTCGCAAAACTCATTGGTACTACCGCCCTGTTACTTTTGAGCCTACAAGCCAGTGCTGCCCGTCTGGCTATTGTTATCGATGATTTTGGCTACCGTCCTCATAATGAAAACAAAATATTGCAGATGCCTGTTGCAATCTCTATCGCCATTTTGCCGGATTCACCACATGGCAGGGCAATGGCTGAAAAAGCATATAAACAAGGACGGGAAATCTTAATCCACCTGCCAATGGCACCTTTAAGTAAGCAACTGCTAGAACCGGATACTCTCCAGCCAACCATGAGCAGTGAAGAAATTGACCATATCATCCAACGTGCAATACAAAAAGTCCCTTATGCTGTAGGAATCAATAACCATATGGGCAGCGCGATGACTTCGAGCTTGCCGGGAATGCAGAAAGTAATGCGTTCACTGTCTGGTTATAACCTCTATTTTCTCGACAGCGTGACGATTGGCAATACTCAGACAACAAAGGCAGCGCAAGGCACACCTGTTCGCGTTATCCGCCGTGATATTTTTCTGGATGATGTGCAATCAGAAGCAGAAACCCGCCATCAGTTAAATCGCGCGATTTCCATTGCTCGTAAAAATGGTTCCGCTATTGCTATCGGCCATCCTCATTCAACAACCATTCGCGCATTACAACAGATGCTGCCAACGCTTCCCGCAGATATTGAGTTAGTCAGACCAAGTATATTGTTAAGTGGCAAACCTGTTGGGGGTAATCACCATAAATGGGGCAAGCTGTGTGAAATAAAAGAATCACCCGTCACAGTTACTAGTCAAGATTATCTGGCCGTTATTGGCGATACTCTGGTTGATAATCCTATTGTGAACACGGTGAGCCGATATATCCAGAAACTGACCGGAGATAAGTCTCAGGATAAAACAGAATAGAAGCTCATTTTAAGAAATAGCCAATTATCTTGTTATTTCTATTTATTCGATAATAGCTTGCAATATTGCTAATGCCTTAAACAGGCGCTCAAAAACTAAAAGCGCCTGTCAATCTTAGTAGTAACTTTACTGATTAATCCCAGTTCAGAATAACTTTACCAGACTGCCCTGAACGCATGATGTCAAAGCCTTTCTGGAAATCATCAATAGAGAACCGGTGAGTGATAATGGGAGTCAAATCCAAACCAGACTGAATCAATGTCGCCATTTTGTACCAGGTTTCAAACATTTCACGGCCATAAATACCTTTGATAAACAAGCCTTTGAAAATCACCTGATTCCAATCAATTGCCATATCTGATGGAGGAATGCCCAACAACGCCACACGGCCGCCGTGATTCATGGTATTTAATAAAGTACGAAACGCCGCCGGAGCGCCGGACATTTCCAAGCCAACATCAAAGCCTTCCGTCATGCCCAATTCTGCCATGACATCGGTCAGACTTTCCTTGCTGACGTTCACCGCACGGGTGACTCCCATTTTACGTGCCAGCTCAAGGCGATATTCGTTAACATCTGTGATAACAACATGACGCGCACCAACATGTTTACAGACTGCCGCAGCCATAATACCAATGGGGCCTGCACCAGAAACCAGCACATCCTCACCAACCAGATCAAATGAAAGCGCGGTGTGAACAGCATTGCCAAATGGGTCAAAAATAGAAGCCAGTTCATCAGAGATGTTATCTGGGATTTTGAATGCATTAAATGCAGGAATAACCAGATATTGAGCAAAACAACCGGGGCGGTTTACCCCTACGCCAATGGTATTACGGCATAAGTGAGTGCGGCCGCCACGACAGTTACGGCAGTAACCACAAGTAATATGCCCTTCGCCAGACACTCGGTCACCAATTTTAAAACCCTTTACTTCCTGACCAATAGCAACGACTTCACCAACATACTCATGACCGACAACCATCGGTACAGGAATGGTTTTTTGCGACCAGTCATCCCAGTTATAGATGTGTACATCCGTACCACAAATCGCCGTTTTACGGATTTTGATCATCACATCATTGTGCCCCAACTCTGGCTCAGGCACATCAGTCATCCAGATGCCTTCTTCTGCTTTTAACTTTGACAATGCTTTCATAGAGATGCCTTATGCAATTACGTTCAATTGCTTACCAATTCGCGTGAACGCCGCAACTGCGCGTTCAATTTGCTCTTCCGTATGCGCTGCTGACATTTGCGTGCGGATACGGGCCTGATTTTTAGGGACTACCGGATAGAAGAAACCGGTAACATAAATGCCTTCTTTCAGTAATTCTGCGGCAAATTCCTGTGCCAATTTTGCATCACCTAACATGACCGGAATGATCGCGTGGTCAGCCCCTGCTAAAGTGAAACCTGCTGCTGTCATTTTTTCACGGAACAGGTTAGCGTTCTTCCACAGACGCTCACGTAATTCATCCCCCTCTTTTAGCATGTCCAGCACCTTAATGGATGCGGCGACAATCGCTGGCGCCAGTGAGTTAGAGAACAGATATGGGCGTGAGCGCTGGCGCAGCCACTCAACGACTTCTTTACGTGCTGCGGTATAGCCACCGGAGGCACCACCCAACGCTTTACCGAGTGTACCGGTAATGATGTCAATACGATCCATTACGTCACAATATTCGTGAGTACCACGGCCATGAGCGCCAACAAAACCAACAGCATGGGAGTCATCCACCATAACCATTGCATCAAATTCATCAGCCAGATCACAGATAGACTTCAAATCAGCAATCACACCATCCATTGAGAACACACCATCGGTTGCAATCACAATATGACGTGCATTATCTGCTTTCGCTTGCTCTAATTGTGCTCTCAGTTCCTGCATATCATTATTAGCATAGCGATAACGCTTCGCTTTGCATAAACGGACACCATCAATAATAGAAGCGTGGTTCAGCGCATCAGAGATAATGGCATCTTCCGGCCCAAATAGCGTTTCAAATAAACCACCATTAGCATCAAAACAAGAAGAATAAAGAATAGCATCTTCCATACCCAAAAATTCTGCCAGTTTTCTCTCCAGCTCTTTATGAGTATCCTGAGTTCCACAAATAAAACGAACAGACGCCATACCAAAACCGTGGCTATCCATTCCCGCTTTAGCCGCGGCAATAAGCTCAGGGTGATTAGCCAAACCTAAGTAGTTATTTGCGCAGAAGTTAATAACGTGGCTGCCATCGGCTACAGCAATGTCAGCATTTTGTGCAGAAGTGATGATACGTTCATTTTTAAATAACCCTTCAGAATGGGCCTGTTCTAATTGTTCATTAATTTGCTGATAAAATGATGCTGACATTTATTTTCTCCTGATTTATAAATGAAGGGTCATTACACATTTTACTCATTGATCAGGCAACTGACGACTCTATCAGGCAGATAATATTAACTTTGCTGTACCCGTCACGCCATGCAACCTGAATAACCATAATATTTCAGTATATTCCCCTGCTTAAGCTGCTGTCGTCATGGATGTTAGATGTTATTATAGAAGCAATTTGCTTCATTAACCCGATTGTAGAGGTAAGTCGGATGATTATTGTCACTGGCGGTGCTGGATTTATTGGTAGCAATATTGTCAAAGCACTAAATGACGAAGGATATAAAGATATTCTGGTCGTAGATAATCTGAAAGATGGTACTAAGTTCATCAATCTGGCTGACTTGGATATTGCTGATTACATGGACAAGGAAGAGTTTATTGCCAGTATTCTGGCCGGTGATGATTTCGGTGATATTGACGCTATTTTCCATGAAGGCGCTTGCTCATCCACAACCGAGTGGGATGGCAAATATATGATGGATAATAACTATCAATATTCAAAAGAATTGCTGCACTATTGCCTTGAACGCGGCACTCCTTTCCTGTATGCCTCCTCAGCAGCAACCTATGGCGGCCGTACTGATAATTTTATCGAAGAGCGTCAATATGAGAAACCGCTCAATATTTATGGTTACTCTAAATTTCTATTCGACCAATATGTCCGGGAGATCCTGCCTCAAGCTGATTCACAAATTTGTGGTTTCCGTTATTTCAATGTGTATGGACCACGTGAAGGGCATAAAGGCAGTATGGCTAGCGTTGCCTTTCATTTGAATAATCAAATCAATCAGGGACAAAACCCAAAACTATTCGCCGGCAGTGAAGGCTTTCAACGTGATTTTATCTATGTTGGTGATGCCGCTGCGGTTAATCTTTGGTTCTGGAAAAACGGCGTTTCCGGTATTTATAACTGTGGAACGGGTCGTGCTGAATCTTTCCAGGCGGTTGCAGATGCGGTTGTTGAATGCCATAAAGATAAATCTCTCACTGTTGAGCATATTGATTTCCCTGAACATCTGAAAGGTCGTTATCAGCGTTTCACGCAAGCAGATCTGACCAAACTTCGCGCGGCGGGTTATGATAAGCCATTCAAAACCGTTGCCGAAGGGGTAACGGAATATATGCATTGGCTCAATCAGGATAAGTAATCTACTCACTATGAAAATATTGGTAATCGGCCCCTCGTGGGTGGGTGACATGATGATGTCGCAAAGCCTTTACCGGACGTTAAAGGCTTTGCATCCTAATGCAGAAATTGATGTGATGGCTCCAGCCTGGTGCCGCCCACTGCTGGACAAAATGCCGGAGGTCAATCAAGCATTAGCTATGCCATTAGGACATGGCGCACTGGCATTGGGTGAACGCCGCCGTTTGGGGATCGCCCTGCGTGAACGTAAATATCATCGCGCTTATGTGCTACCCAATTCTTTCAAATCTGCCTTGGTGCCTTTCTTCGCCAATATTCCTCTGCGTGCTGGCTGGCGTGGTGAAATGAGATATGGATTGCTCAATGATATTCGTACATTGAATAAAGAAGCCTTCCCATTAATGGTTCAACGCTATGCCGCATTGGCTTACGATGCAAAACCCAGTAGTGCGGCAGAGCTGCCTCAACCATTACTTTGGCCTCAACTGGATGTCAGTGACGAAGATATTGCTGAATCCACCGCGGCATTCAATATTTCTGATCATCGGCCTATCATCGGTTTTTGCCCCGGCGCAGAATTTGGCCCGGCGAAACGCTGGCCGCATTATCACTATGCCGCGTTAGCTCAACAGCTTATTACTAAAAAGGGGTATCAAATTCTGCTCTTTGGCTCTGTCAAAGATCACGAAGGTGGAGAGGATATCCGCAACTCACTGACTAAAGAAGCCTGTGAACACTGTATCAATCTTGCCGGACAAACCTCTCTTGAACAGGCAGTCAATATTATCGCGGCCTGTGATGCCATTGTGACCAACGATTCTGGCTTGATGCATGTTGCCGCAGCACTTAATCGCCCTTTGGTTGCGCTTTACGGCCCAAGTAGCCCAGATTTTACTCCACCATTATCCGATAAAGCGGAAGTTATCCGTCTTATTACTGGCTATCATAAAGTCAGAAAAGGTGACAGTGCACATGGCTATCACCAGAGTCTGATTGATATTCAGCCAGAGCAAGTTATCACTTCTCTAGAAAAATTATTACAAGCGGAGAACCAGAGTTAATGCGGGTTTTATTGGTCAAAACTTCTTCTATGGGCGATGTCCTCCACTCGCTCCCTGCACTGACTGATGCAGAAAGAAACTTACCTGACGTCCGTTTTGATTGGGTAGTAGAGGAAGGTTTTGCTCAAATCCCCGGCTGGCATAGTGCGGTTGATCAAATTATTCCTGTTGCTATTCGCCGCTGGCGTAAAAACTGGTTTAGCCCAGAAATTCGTGCAGAACGTCGTTTATTCAAAGAAAAATTAAAATTACATCAATATGATGCCATCATCGATGCTCAAGGGTTATTAAAAAGTGCATTTCTGGTAACCCGACTCGCTTATGGTCCTAAACATGGTTACAACCGCAAAAGTATCCGTGAGCCATTAGCGAGTTTTTTTTATGATTGCTGTCATGCGGTCAGCAAGCAACAGCACGCCGTAGAGCGCATTCGAAAACTGTTTGCTGTCAGCCTGGGTTATACCAAACCGGCGGCACAGGGCGATTATGGGATTGCCAGTCACTTTTTAAAGCAGAAATTAGAAAATCAGGGCGATTATCTGGTTTTTCTCCATGCCACCACTCGCGATGAAAAACATTGGCCGGAAAGCCATTGGAGACAACTTATTGCTGAAATTCAGCCAACGGGTATGAAAATTAAGCTCCCTTGGGGCGCAGAACATGAATACCAACGTGCGCTGAGACTGGCGGAAAACTTCTCTCATGTGGAAGTATTACCAAAGCTGACTTTGGCACAAGTCGCCCAAGAGTTGGCCGGTGCAAAAGCGGTTGTTTCCGTTGATACTGGCCTGAGCCATCTCACTGCCGCATTGGATCGCCCTAATATCACGTTGTTTGGTCCGACAGATCCAGGACTCATTGGTGGTTATGGCAAGGAACAAATATCTTTAAAAGCGGAAGATGGGAATATCAAAAGTATTACACCATCGAAAGTATTAGCTCATCTTCAAAAAAATATAGCTGATTAATTAACCTGAACTCTGGATAAAAAAATGGAACTAAGTGCCTGTTCCAAGATCAAAATTTTCGACCAAGAAAAAAAACGATCTTATTAGGAACAGGCATGGATAAACTAGTTGAACTCTTCTGCGATGTCGATGATTTTTGTCGTGTATTCATTCCACTCTGGGAACAACAGTGTATCGAG
>NZ_JBHFKV010000024.1:0-76103 GCF_042879355.1 Photorhabdus sp. RM71S
TTGCCTCTTTGTTGGCTGCACTCGCTCACCCCGGTCACATAGTTTGCTATGCTCCCGGGGATTCACTCCCTTGCCGTCGCGATGCATCTTGAAATCCATTGGGTATATAGGCTTAAGTTTTTATGCACATATGGCAATCTCAACAAAAATAACACTGAAATGCCGCATTCTCCCAAGCAACTTTCAATTGAGAATAACGTTGATTCTCCATCGTTGCTGTCAGCAATTTACGACTCATCTGCGGCAATAAAATATTAGTAATAATAGAATCAACCCTGCGAGCGCCAGATTCCTGTTCCATACAACAAGCCATAATCTGTTGTGTCACTCGGCGATCAAATTGCGCTTTAATACCATAATTTTCCCACAGGCGTTGGGCTACCCGCGTCAATTGCAATTGTACAATCTTTTCCAGCATTTCATCACTCAATGACAAGAAAGGAATGACCGTCAGACGGCCAAGCAAAGCCGCAGGAAATATCCGTAGCAGCGGTTGACGTAACTGCTGCGTCAACATTTCCACATCCAGCAAACCATCCTGCCGGGTACAGGCACTGATAACCTCCTGACTACCCACATTCGAGGTCAGTATGATTAACGTATTGCGGAAATCAATGCGACAACCTTCTCCATCTTCCATCCAGCCTTTATCGAACACCTGAAAAAACAGCTCATGTACATCAGGATGTGCTTTTTCCACCTCATCCAGTAACACCAAACTGTATGGATGTCGGCGAACAGCCTCCGTCAGCACGCCACCTTCACCATAACCGACATATCCCGGCGGCGCCCCTTTCAACGTTGATACACTGTGTGGCTCCTGAAACTCACTCATGTTGATAGTGATCAGATTCTGCTCACCACCATACAGATTTTCAGCCAATGCCAACGCTGTTTCGGTTTTCCCTACCCCAGAAGGGCCACATAACAGAAATACCCCCACCGGCTTATTGGGATCACCCAAGTGTGCACGTGCCGTACGTACCCGTTCACTGATGATACTTAACGCATGTTGCTGGCCAATAACCCGTTGTTCCAAGCTATGTTCCAAATTCTGGACAATACTGATCTCATTTTTCACCATCCGGCCAAGAGGAATTCCAGTCCAATCCGCAACCACGGCTGCAACACTGTGGGCATCCACTGCAACCGTAATTAATGGCTGTTCCCCCTGCAATAAACTCAATTGTTGTCGGCAATCTTGTAATTGTGTTTGCCAAGCCAAACGCTGCGCATCATCTGCCGATACTTCATCATTAGCAATCAGTTGCTGGCGTAAGCTGATAATCTGCTGAGCCAGCCGCATTTCATCCTGCCAACGCTGCGCGATTTGCTGCTCCTCTGCCTGCAATTCATGACGTTGGCCGTCAAGCTGTGCTAAACGTGCACTATGATCGCCATCACCACCCAGTTGCTGTTCGCGGCAAACAATCTCATATTCAATCTGAAGTGCATCAAGCTGACGGCGGTAATCTTCCAATACTGCCGGCGGGCTGTGCTGACTGACCGCTACCCGTGCGCAAGTGGTGTCAAGCAGGGCTATTGCTTTATCGGGCAACTGGCGAGCCGGAATATAACGATGAGAGAACGATACCGCGGCTTCTAACGCTTCATCCAGCAATAACACGCCATGATGTCGTTCTAATTGTCTGGACAGGCTACGTACCATCTGTAAAGCTAATGCTTCGTCCGGCTGTGCAACCTGCAACACCTGAAAACGTCGCGTCAACGCCGGATCTTTTTCAATGTGCTTTTTGTATTCTGCCCAAGTGGTCGCCCCAATAGTGCGCAACTGCCCACGCGCCAGAGCCGGTTTCAACAGGTTTGCCGCGTCACCTATCCCTTGCCCGCCACCGGCGCCAATCAACATGTGAATCTCGTCAATAAATAGAATAATGGGCACTGGGCTTTGTTGAACCTCGTTAATCACCGCCTGCAAACGTGCTTCAAATTCTCCCTTCAGGCCCGCCCCTGCTTCTAAACGGCCAATATCCAATGACCAAAGCTGAACATGGCACAATGACGGTGGTAAATCACCCGATGCAATCCGTAGCGCCAACCCTTCTACCAGCGCCGTTTTACCCACCCCTGCCTCACCGGTAATCAACGGATTGTTTTGCCGACGGCGTAACAGAATATCAATCAGTTGGCGGATCTCTTTATCCCGCCCGACAACCGGATCAATTTGTCCAGCACGCGCCAATGCAGTCATATCCTGTGCATAACATTGCAGCGCACTGTCGGATGCCAACTGCTCTCCCCCACTCTCTGCCGCCACTGTTTTCAGTAGGCTATTTTCCGTACTGCCGCACAGAATACGGGTAAAATCCTGTGCCAGACTCTCCGCATTAATCCGGGCAAACTGAGCAGAAATCGCCAATAGATGTTGGCGCAGATTAAAGGTGGTTAACAATGCCAGCAATAGATGCGCCCCTCGGATCTCACTTGCCGCAAAAGTCACAGAACTACATACCCAAGCCTGTTCCACTGCTTCATCAATATGGGTAGAGAGATCGGAAATCGAGCTGGCTCCACGCGGTAATGAATCCAGCGTTTGTACAATGTCCAGCGCCATTTGCTGTTTATCCAGCGCAAAATAACCCATGATCTGTTGCAGATCACCCGCTGCCTGCTGCATCAGTTGATGCAACCAGTGCGCCAGTTCCACATAAGGATTGCCCCGCAATTTACAAAACGTGCTGGCGCTGTCCAAAGCTCGAAATAACGGCGCATTCAGTTTATTAAACAGTGATTGGCGATTGATATCCAACATAACATCCTCGTCCATATTGGTAGATAAAGAAAACAAGTACAGTCTGCTATGACTGCGCAGGGTTATCTGGGCTAAAACAGAGATCACTGCGATCATGATGGTGGATATTCAGCCCTAACCAACAGTTCTGCCCTAGAGACTGAGCGCTTCCTAGCGAACATCCTTGATAATGCTGATGATCCAGCGTAACTCTGAGCTTCCAGGCATATTCAAGGCCGACATAACACCGAACCCAGTCACACAATTGCCGCAGCTCATCACTACAGGATGTTGCAAACCGTGAAGCCGGTAAGAAACGCTGATATACCGGCCAAGAGAGCGGTCCAAGTTCCAGACAAAATGCATATTGCACATCAGCCACCGCAATACCGAGACGAGTAGTACTGCCTAACCGAGCACCAGCATGACCATTGTGCAACCGCAACTGATCATCACGGTCTATCGTCAACCAATGAAACTGGTTTTCATGCAATGTCACCGGCAAGCCAAAGTGGTAACGCAGCAGACACAACAGGCCATCTTTGTTACGCAGCTGCCGGTTCAGATGCCCCACCATATAGTGGTGTGTCCGCTGGTGCCGGAGGCAATGGCCCCGGCCGATCAAACTGGCAAAAAAATAATCGAAGCGGCGGTTATCACTGCGATCAAAAGAGAGGCAAGGTTGAGCATCCGCCCATGCACGCCAAAACAGAGTGATCAGACGGTGCTGAAACAGATTAAAAAAAGCACTCAATGCATGATCTTTATGTTGCTTCTGACGTTGCCAGGCAAACTCGGTGACATGCAAAGGCAGAGGCCCATTCGGGCCAAACAGGCCAAAGTTATTGATATTAATCTGATAACAAGTGCCATTTGGATAAGGTGCAATAGCCGCAATTTCTGCCGGCGCAAAGCATAATGCTGGCTGTTGCCCCAAACGTAAGGGTTCATCACGCGGTAAAGGTGAACGCCCCAGTGGATAAGGTGAACCTGACTGCGCATCAATCCGCCGCAACAACTGAAGCAGATCGAAATTCCACGGCCTCTTTTCTCTTTCAGCCCAAAAATACGCATCAAGTGCAGATGACGCAGCATGCGCTTTCTCTCCAGCCGGTACGATCTGATTGTCGGCATGTATGGCGAATATCTTCATAACGATGTCCTCACTCCATCACATGCCGACCAGAACCCGATAACTCCCCGTTGCACACTGGATAATGTTGTTTCCGCAAAACTGTTTACTGTCACCAAACGGCTAAATAGATGTGCCAATACGCTCCCTATTAGCCAAGGAGATCGGCCAGAAAATGTCTGATCGTCTATCTCCAACTCCACGCTAATCCCGCGTCGAAATAGCGGTGTGCCAACCATATGACGATTCTGCGCTTGCAAGCGGCAACTCCGGATGCCGTTAATTTGTTGAGCAATCACCGCATCAGCCTGACTGGCATGAAAACGTAATAACCGCCGTAATTCCGCTTCACCTTGTTCAGTGGCGCAATTCTGCAAGCTGAAATAGTTGAACTGTAATTGATTGATCAACTGCCAGCAGGCACTACTCTCTGCCAATGCCGGACGAGGTTCAGTAGGGCCTTTACGCAACCGTACAGCAGCAACGGGAACTGAATCCTGCATCACCAGCCCCTCTTGCGCCTGTCGTTGCAGTAATAAAGGTAGATCACGGTTGGTACACAGAACTTCCGCACTGAGATATTTCAAATCGCTGCGCCAAGGCGGATGATGCTCATCTGCCAAAGAGAGATAGACCTCACTGCCAAGATAATCAGAACGCATGCCATAACGATTCACATGCTGTGGCAACAGGCGCGATTCACGGCGGATAGAAAAATACCCCGCATTAACTAACGCATCACTACATTGGGTACGATAAAGGGGATGGAAAATATAGCGTTCATCGCTGTCATGCTGAGTACCAATACCGCGTAATGCTGTGACAGAAAAAACCTCATAATCAAGCGGACGCATGTTATCGACCACAACATGGTATTCATGCTGTTGTTCATTGAGCGTCATCGGTTCAGCGGTACGGGGAAAAAGATTGATAGCAGGGGTACAATGTAGAGCCAAGTGGCTAACATCCACCACCTTTTCCAACTGTGGCGAACGTACATCCAGCAGGATCTGAATTTCCAATCGCTGTTGTTTACCGGCCTGCGCTAGCAACGGCTGCAAGCCACTGATGCTGAAAAACTGGAAACGGGCCGGAAAGGCAAAATATTCCTGCAACAGACGATACGCGTCGACATTGCGCAAATCAACGGGCAACAACGCCTGCTCGGCAGTAAACCCCTCATGACTCAGTGACTGAGGTGGCAACAATAACCGTTGTACCGCATTGCCGGGGATTTGGCACAATACCCCCTGACAATGCACCATCAGTAGCTCTAATAGTTGTAAAGCGGGAATATCACCGCCACTGAGGTAGAACATCAACGCATCACATTGCAATTCACCCAATGACACATTGTCAAAGCACGATAGCTGAATACGCAAAGTGCCCTGCACCTTAGCACCACCAAAAGCAGAAAGAGGAACATCCGCGGATACTCCCCCCAATTCCACCTGTAATAAACGCAACGGCTGCAAAGTCACATCCTGCGCGGTACGATAGCGGCAACTGATCCCCTTCTTTTTCAGTGCCTGACTTTCCATCAATGAACCTCGCGGCACCAGAAAACCTTTACTCAAATCCCCCTTAGTGGGATCTGGTTGTAATTCAACAATTGCCATTGAAGGCAAGCCAGCAAGATAGTTAGGATAAAGCGCTTCTAGCAACTGGGCAGAGAAACGTGGAAATTCAGCATCCATCTTGAGTTGAATACGCGAAGTCAAAAAAGCAACGCCTTCCAGCAAACGCTCAACGTAAGGATCGGTAATGTCATTGCCCTGCATCCCTAACCGCCCGGCAATGCCAGGATAATAACGGGCAAATTCATCTCCCATTTCACGTAGCCATGCCAACTCGCGGTTGTAATACTCCAGTAATTTTTCATGCATGATTTATCCTCCATCCACCAGCTCAAAATGCCCGTTTTCCAGATCAACATGGCTACTGAAAGTGAAGGCTAATGGGCGAGAAAAACCCAACAGATGTCCCCGGATTTCAAAACAGAGAATATTGTGAGCATTCAGTTGCTGATCACCCCGCATTCCCGTGATGATTAATTCCAGCGGAATAATGCGCGGTTCAAAATGGATAATGGCTTCACGTATCGCGTACTCAATACTTTCCCAGTTCACCTGAGAAATAAACTTTCCGGCCAGCGCCCGGATGCCAAAATTTAACGTACTGGTACTAACATGCGGCCAAGATGAAAGATCGGCTCCAGAAGAGTAGTGATCGCAGTTAAGCAGAGCCTGCAAATTATGCAGTACCGAAAGGCGAAGCTGTTGAGCGCTATTGCCAAACGATACCTGTTCCCCATCATTGCCATTCTCAGTCAGACGCTCAAGTAACATAGGAGCGCCATAGATTGCAGGAGAACGGCATACCCCGGCGTTTTTCTCTGGTATTCTGCTCATCATTTAGCCCATATGAATCTGTTCAGAATCCACTTTCGTCACTGCCTGCGACGTAATGATGGTATTACGTGCATGTAAACGTACATAATCGCGGGCCTGGCAATCCAGTTGCCCAACACGTACATGTTCTGCCTGTTCGACCTTACGCAATACGCGCTGGCTGATTTGAACCACGGTTTTCCACAATGCCTCCACACGCTGGCCAAGCAGACAGGCCACATTGACCCAAGCCGTCAACTCATCACCGCTGTAACGCATATGGGTGATATGGCAATCACTCTGTTGCGCACTAATCTGCACAGATTGACTATCAATTGTGATCTGTTCAGCACTGTGGAACATCAATTCGCCTTGCGGAGCAATATGCAAATCTCCCGGAACAGTGAGCGTCACTGGTTGCTGTTCATCAGCCCGACTTAACACCGCCAGCACCCATAGCCGATGGTTATCATCACCATGAATCAGCACCTCATCACCGATTTGCGGTATTAACAAACAACTGATGGCGACACCACATTGCCAGCCACGCTGCTGATACTCCACGACCACTTCCCCTGTTGGCAAGGTATTAACAACTTGCCCGACAGCCTGTTGAGGAAGATTAATCTCCAATGGAAATGATTTTTGCGTTGCGTTCATAAATAAAAATCCCGATATCCCGTTAAGCGCTAACCACGCGCATTCCATGTTTCTGCCGCAAACAGTGCCTCATCTCGCGCCAAAATCCCCCGACGATCGGAGAAGCGACTGCCCTGCTGACAGGCCCGATGCATCAATGTGCGCTTAAAACGCGCCTGGCGCAGATCCGCATGACTGATATCCGCCCAACTGAAATCGGCATAACTCAAATCGCAGGCGACAAAAGAGCAGCTATCCGCTTGCGCATAGCGCCATTGACTTTGAACTAACATGCTGTGGGAGAAATCAGCTTGATGTAGACAGGCCGCAATAAACTGGCCGTGATTGATTTTTGCCTGCCGGCACTGCGCTTCACGTAAATCACTTTCAATAAATAGCGCCCCTTCGGCCTCTATTTCATCTAAACAGGCGCCACGCAGTGATGCGCCTTTAAAGCAGCTTTGCGTCAGTATCGCCTGCCGGAAATCGGCACGATCCAACGGATTATCAGTAAATTGGCAAGCCAGAAAGGTGAGTCCCCGAAACTGCCCTTCGCGCAGATCACAATGGGCAAACACCCCTCGTTCAAACCGGCTGCCTGTAAAGGTCACACTGCGTAGATCCATACCGAACAAAGTCAAACTCTGACAATGGCAATTATGTACAGTACCGTTATGCATATCACTATCGTACAAAGTGACTTTATCAAGTGTGCTATTGACAAAACGTGCATGATTAAGCTGGCAAGAGATGAAATAGGTAGAATTTAGTGCAGCATCTTGCAAAGAGAACTGTTCCAGTTGGCAATCGTGAAATATACAGTTATCCAGATGAGTGCGATCAAAGCAGACTTGCGACAAATTACATTGCTGAAATGAACACCCTTTCAGCGTCATCCCCTGAAAAGAGGTATATGATAACTGACACTGCTGAAACACGGTCTCATCAAGTCTGCAACAACGGAACTCAGTTCCTTCAAAGGTAACATTAACAAACACCATACCAGCCAGATCCCTCTCTGCCAGCAACTCACTCGTCAGAGATACATCCTGAATGATTTCCCCTTGGGAAATCAGCGCACTCAATTGTTCCGGCGTTAAGGTTTTCATATCAATTTGCCTCCGGCACATGGCAGGGTTTTGCACTGATCAAGCAAAGCTCCCTGCAATTGCGTATTCACATCAACACTGGATTGAGAAATATCGGCACGAAACAGATTGGCGCGACGCAAATCCGCGCCCGCTAAATGGGATTTTTGCAGTAATGCGCCCATCAGATTAGCGCCCTGCAAATAACTATTAGTCAATAGAGTACGAATAAACAGTGAATGACTGCCATTGACGGCGCGCATTTGCGCAAAACTGAGATCCGCTTCGCTGAAATCACAGTTTTGTAGTACTGCCTCTGAAAAGTCAGCCGCTTCAAGCAGAATAAGACGAAAATTACAACTGGTCAGCCGCGCATGCTGAAACAGACCAGCACGAATATGCGTTTTACCCGTAAACACACAACTGTCTAAATGGGCATGCTGGTACTGAGCATGATCTAACGCGCTGTTTAGAAAAGTACAACTTTCCATCACCGCATGGTTGAAACGAACTGCGGTAAAGCCGCCATTGATGACCGTCACACACGTCAAATAGGCATGGCTAAAATCCAGCGCTTCCGGTATGAGATCCATAAACAGGCAGTTTTTCAACCGCGCCTGAGGGAAACGACAATGATGCAACGTACACTGACGTAACGTAATATCACTTAGAGCGGCCTGGGAAAAATCACACATGACCAGTTCAGCCTGTTCCAACAACACACCGCCAAGGCGTGCGCCGATAAAATAACCGTTGTGGCACTTCGCTCCGGTCAGGGAAGCATTATTCAGACAAGCCGCATTTAGCGAAGTGTTATTCAATGAAGCATAAGCCAGCATAGCTTCACTCAGATCAGCCTCATCTAAACAGCAGTTATCCAGATTGGCATTTTCCAACAGAGTATGCTGTAGATTAGCTCGCCGCAGATCCAAACCAGAAAGATCGGCACCCGTTAGATCCATCCCACTGAGATCGCGTTTTGTTGCCATGCAAGCCATCACATGGCGGCGTAACACCTCAGCCTGTTCACCCTGTAATCTGCCTGCCGGCGGACGCGTATCCGCAGATAGCAAATACATCTGATGTAAACTGCGCTGCGTACATTTCAACGCCTCTGGTGTCTGACATTCCGGTTTTTTCTGTGACTGTTTATGCAACAAGTCCAGCATACGGTAGTAACTTGCAGGACCAACCGCTGGAGCACTGGCACGTTCAGCCGCTGCATATGCAGCACTTTTTTTCTGAACCCGCTGTTGTATCCGTTCTGCCTGTCGTTCCAAGCTGGCAACCAGCTCCGGTAACTTATCGGCAGTGAGCGCTTTTCCCTCTTTCTGAGGCAATTCTGCAAGCAGTTGATTAATATCCTGCTCTTGCTTCTCACTTCTCGCCTGATGCCGCCGACGCAAATAAGTTTCACGCCTTGTCATCGTCTCTGCCAGCGCGCTGGGGGTAACCTGTACGTCATTATCTATCCAAGGCGCAATCAGGCTTTCATCCATCAAATCCTGTTCTCGCAGGGTAAAAAGCGCCCCCTTCTCTTTCTCTGCCCGTTGCGCCATCACCTGTTGGTAATGAGCAACCGGCCGCTCAGCCTGTGCCAACTCCATCGCCACCAGCATTTGATGCACATCCGCTGCATCATCTTCATTAATTGGACAAGCGCCGTGCCAAATGAGCGCCATACGTTCCAAATGAGGAATAAACCACACCGTGGTAGCACGTAAATGGATCTCCTCAAGGCGCATTTCCTCACCACGCTGACGAGTGATAAAACAACGCGTCCGCCAGCAAGGTAACTTTCCCTGTTGTACGGCCCAAGTGGGATGCATATTCCAGATACGCCAAGTGGCGCCTGCCGGTAAAACGGGTTGCCCATCCAGCCATTGATCCGATCCGGCCATATTGAACAAGTGCCAATCTGTATCGCGGGCAAAACCGGGGAATTCATGCGCCAGCCACTGCTTATCGTATTTTTTTCCCATCAGCCGGCTACGTTGCGGCCAGCTAAAATCGAGGGGTGCAAAACTGGCAGGCTGCACACGCTGATGCTGTGAATGTAGCAGTTGATCAGGAAGTTCAACATTAGGTAATGGATGCCACAATACCCCTTCACGAGTAACAGGTTCATCTCCCTTACCCAACGGGTTTTCTGCGGTACAGTGACCGCCAAAGGCATTTTGCCAATCGAGGTGCATCTTCTCGAACGGCTGTGGCGATGAAGGATGCCCGTTCTGCCAGTAGCGATCACCAAATACCATCAGGCTTTTTTCTTTATCGGCAACCTGAATTTTCGCTATACAGGCCTCTTTTTGTGGTTGATGATTTGTCCAGGCATAACCTGTAGCAAAGAATTCTGCACAGGGTTTAGGAATAGAGAGATCCAACACCCCACCGGTACTTTGTAACTCTTGAGCCACCAATTGCCACAGTTCCGGCTCTGGTCTGATTTGCGGCGAATCACTCATATCCGTCAGCGCCATCACCGCCACCCCCAGATAGTTCTGCTGTTGCCAACGCCACGGGCGGTGCAAAACACCCAGTCGCAGAGGTTTCATGATTTTCATCATCCATTCTCCCGTCTTGGTATGTCAGATAAAAATAGTTAAACCGCTGAGGCTCAGATTCAGTGCCACAGCATTGATATTTATCTGCCCCAAACTAAGGTTGAGAGTATTGGTTGACATATGCAGCGTGGTATTACCGATGTTCAGCATATTATTCGACATCACCACCCCCTCGTTTTTCATGGCAACGGAAGAGTTGGTATAGTTGAGCATATTGACATTTTCCGTCGTGCCACAGACGGTTAAAGTATTGCCGGCATGGGTTTCTATGTGCCCCTCAATCTTGTGCACCATATCTTTGGTTTCAATGCACACCTTGCCGCCACAATTAAGATAAGCATCCGCATCTGCCTGAATTTTCAGGTTATCTTTAACATGCTCTTGCCAGCTACCCTCAATACTTCGAGTGACCGCCCCATTGATCTCGACTTTCTGATCTTTATCCACACGCTGCTGATCAACACCGTTGATCTCGACACTGACACCTCTCTTATAAATTACTGAGGTCGGGATTTTCTGCTGTTGCTGCTGCTTTGATGCTTGCTGATCCGCCATTTCTTCAGGGGTTAATGTCTGCAATGTCATCAGCTTCTGCTGCGCCTGATTATTGGGATCGTTGCTTTCTCGGTTGAGATATAGGCTGTCGCCATAGATGATCTGCTTGCCGGCATCGAACAGAATATTACCCAAGGCATGATGGCTGATATCTTCTCCCGCGTGCTGGTTAATACTCTGGCTGACCTGCGTTTCTGATTTACCTTGAATACGTTCATACCTGCCACCCGCAATAAAATCTGCGCGTCCACCAGAGCCGACAATCGCGGTTTTCCCCAATCGGAAAGTTTGTATATCCGGCATCATTTTCAGGGTATGACATACACCATGATGCTTGAGATGAGTTTCGCCTTTTATCTCCTGAGCTAAGACACCATCAACGGTGATATTTTTATCGTGCTCAACGGAGATATTCATGTCGCGTTCGGCGTGCATGGTGAATGATTCACGTCCCGGCGCATCTTCGAGGAACAGAAAACTGGCATTTTCTACCCCGCCTTTCTTACTGCGGCTCATAAACCCCATTCGGGTGGCATCGTTGGGCAACTGCCAAGGCGGCATGCACTCTTCATTGTAAACCCGCCCAGTCACCAATGGGCGATCCGGGTCGCCGTTGATAAAATCAACCACTACCTCTTCACCAATACGTGGAATTTGTAAGCTGCCATATTTCCAACCAGCCCAACTGCTGGAAACCCGCACCCAACAAGAACTTCTATCATCCGGCTGGCTATATCTGTCCCAACGGAATTTCAATTTGACGCGACCATATTTATCGGTCCAGATGCTTTCTCCCACTGGACCGGCAACTTCCGCCGTTTGTGGACCATAGGTTTTCGGCCAAGGCGTTGCCCGTTGTGGACGCCAAATAACATTAGCGGGTATTGCGTGAAATGCGGCTCGGAACGGTCCTTGGTCCCAACAACTCCCATCCAATTCGTCATACAGCGTACAGTCATATAATTCATATTCCGCATGCGTCACCAGAAAGGGCTGTGCATCAGGCGGACAAGGGCTGTTTTGTAAAGTAAAAGTGCATCCCGGCGCTAATCCGCACGCCGTTGCCTTGCCGTACATCTGTTGTTGCCGCGCTTCAAATCCCTGTTGGCGGATTTGTGCATAAAATTGACCATGTTGATTGTCGATATAACGCCCCGGCCATTCAAAAACATCCGCTTTATTAACCGCACATGATGCTGGATTACTGCATACTTCTAATAAATGCGCCCGTGGTTTACGGAAATCGTAATCATCCAACGTATAAACTCGTGGCGTAATTTCCTGTGCTGTGCGCCAGCACATAATACCTTCCTGGTGATCAACCACACCGGGTCGTGTTGCTAAATAGGGGATTTGGACATAATCATCATTAAATGGCTGATGGGCATTTGGCGAGTCAGCCAGAATTAAAGTATGTCCTTTTTCATGATGGCTGAAATAATAGTAGATGCCTTCATGTTCCATTAATCGACTGATAAAATCAAAAGTACTTTCCTGATATTGGACACAATATTCCCATTGACGATAATGGCTACGGAGACGATTCTCTATATTAATATGATATTCTGCCAACAGGCTGGCAATAATATCCGGCACACTCTGCCCCTGCCAAATACGGCAGTCACGGTTTTGTGTCAAATACCAGAGCGAAGGATGCAACGTGAAAATATATAACTTATCGTTTTCTTCCTGTAAATGATGTCCGACATATTCAATACGGGTAATATCACCATGTAGGAAACGGGAACCACCCTGTATTAGTGGGATCTCCAAAGCCATACTTTTACCCAACAATGACTTCATATCGAGATCATTACGTGGACAAAGAAACTCCACTTTAAACTGATACAGTTGCGACAACGATTCGCTACCAATTAATTTTCTGAAATGCAATTTATCGCTGTCAGACTTATTAAGTGGTATATGCGCCACAATGCGGACATCTGTACGATAATCGGATGTATGACTCATCATAATCTTCTCCACGTCTCACTGTCAGGGAGCAACACTCACGCTGACCTTCTTAGACGATCATAAACCTTACAGATCTAAGCAGAACATCAGGTGATAACATGAAATTGATGATGGTTAAGTAAAATGGAGCAACAGATGATACGAAATTCAAAGAACGAGTGCAGCCAACAAAGAGGCAGCTTGAAAGATGACGGGTATAGCGTATATTTCAGGTAATTATTCAATATAACAGGGTTGGAATCATGAAAATTTTGTTTGTTATTATATTACTTCTCTCTGTAATAACCGGGTGCTCCGGTAAAAATAACCCAAACAGACAAACACAAGCAGAAGAGGGATTGAAATTTGCCTTTTCATCCGGTGGCAATTTTATCTTAACTCACGCTTGTACCGATAAAATCGATTATTTAGGGCCAGACGAAGAGGGGAATGACCAGATAGAAATAACGATAAAAAATGATAAACAATGCTTTGCTCACTTTGATGCTTTAATCAATAAAAACATCGGTACCCAAATGACAATATCATTTAAAGGTACTCATCTTGTCACAGCGACTATTCAAACTTCTTTAAATCCTTCATTCAGAATGGGGGTAGAAGATAAAGAACAAGCTACGAGCATTATAAACGCATTAAAAAATTAAAGAATAATCAGTCACTCATTAAGAAAATCAACTATACCCTATGGATTTCAAGATGGATCGCGACGGCAAGGGAGCGAATCCCCGGGAGCATAGATAACGATGTGACCGGGGTGAGTGAGTGCCGCCAACAAAGAGGCAACTTGAAAGATGATGGGTATATACCGCACTATTTATCCGATGCGTCGTAGAACTTTGCCCCACCAAGTTAATATTGAGCGCAATGTACATCCTGATCGCCCAGAACTGTTGCAAATGATTGCCGATCTGCAACCTAGATAGGCCCCAAAATTTTTTGTTTTATGAGTCTATTTTTTGGACATATATTTATTTTCAGAGTAGGATTAAATCCTACACACCTAACTGTAGGTATGCCATGCGAACTACACAACAATTCAGTATCACATTGCCAAATGAAATGGCTGATATCGTAAAAACTAAGGTCATGACGGGAGAATATGCCACGGAAAGTGAAGTTATTCGGGATGGCCTGCGTGCGTTAATGGCCCGTGATCGTGCGGTTGAAAGCTGGTTACGCGAACAAGTCGTCCCTGCGTACGATTCCATGAAAGCGGATCCGGCACGAGCACTGACTGTTAACCAAGTACGAGCAAGATTAGCTACTGAACGCAAGCAGAATTAAAGTGAGCTATCGTGTTGTCTTTTCACCAGAGTCCTCAGAGCAATTGGTGACACTTTACCACTATATGGCTGTTACTGCCTCCCCAGACACTGCAACACGTTATACAGACGGTATTATCGCTTTCTGCGAGAGTTTGCAAGCTTTTCCTCATCGCGGGACTCAACGTGATGATATTTGTTCCGGCTTACGGATTACCAATTACAAGAAACGAACCGTGATTGCTTTTGATGTTGATAGCGATGTTGAATTAGTTTCTATTATTGGCATCTTCTACGGCGGTCAGGATTACGAAACTTTTCTGCAAAGCGATTCAGAATCTGACATATAGATCTGTGATGACCTTATAATCTCAAAAGCAGCGATTAATGGTTGAGGTAATAAAGTGGCTGCTCCCGGCCCTGATATCTTCGCCCAATATTGGGCGAAGATATCTAGCGATGTTTACTACAACAATGTTGACTATTATAAAGAGAAAACCCGTCGTGCGGCTCCCACAGCACTGGTTCCATAGTCTATCGCATTAGCGATCCCTGTTGTGGTCAGGACCCTACCTCTGATCTGATTACCAATCATACCAGCAATATTATCGATACCACTGCCGATAGCACCTAGCCCTCTGGAAATCCAACTGTCTCCTCCCATCACTCTGTGCAGGCCTGTTCCAATGCCACCAGCAAGCCCGCCGAGAACACTAAATATCGGCTCAAAGACAGGTCTGGCTACACTGAAATGCACTAATTGTCTGGCTAAACCAGCGGCATATGGGCTGACAGCCCGGCCTAAGAACCTACCTAAAAATCCGCCACCTATTACTCTGTTGATAGCCATTTCCGCCCCCAAACCAGCGGCATAACCCACTGCGTAATTCGCTAAATGTCCGGCGGGGTTACTGGCGACATCTAAACCAAAACCAATCCAAGAGCCATAATAAGTGCCAATACCGGCATGGATCCCTGCCCGAGTACTTCCTTGCGTACCAGTGATCATCCCACCAGCCGCCCCACCAGCCGCTGCCCCGATTTCATGTGTAAGAGTGGAGGAAGTCCCCAGCATGGTATCAATGGTGCCTACGGCACTCCCGGCCCCAATAGCGCCACCTATCCCACGGTCAGCATTATTTATCCATGATCCCACAGCACCCGTTACCGCCCCGGCGGCTGATGCAACACCAACACCTTGTGCCCGCGCACCATAAGCCGCAGCTGAACTCGCGCCGGCAGCCGCGCCAGCCGCTGACTGTACTAACGTCGATTTCCCCTGTACGAGTCGAGCGAGTAATGCCCCGCCTTTTTCCAGCAAGCTACCCACGTTATATCCCATCAACGCACCAATCCCAGCACCTATGGCCGCAACCCCCAGAATGACAGGGATAGCCGCGCCAGCCGTACTGGCAATGGCAGCCGCAAGACCCCCAATCGCAATCCCGCCGGCAATGGCTCTGCCAATTTTTTGTCCCCGTCTCATTGACGCAGACATCCCCTCATCGGGTTTACGGAACAGAAATGAAGCAAACCAAAATGTATTCCGATTTCGGTTCGGAGACGGTGCTAACCCATCATGGTCAGTTAATGTGATTGGGTTATTCCTCACCATCCGGTACAAATTCAGCCCATCCACAGTTCCTGCTGGATCAGCACTCAACCATCGGCCCACCCAAGGCTGATAATAGCGATAGCCGTAATAATACAATCCAGTGGCATCCCGCTCTTTACCGGAGTAACGAATAAATTTGTAGCTGGCTTCTGTCTGATTTTTCGCTGCCCATACCGCAGTGCCGCCGTACGGATAATACTCTTCCTGACTGAGAATTTGCCCTTCACTATCCAGTTCAAGCTGGCTGGAGCCAAGAAGATTATCGTAACTGTAGCGCACCTGATTGTTATCGATATCTGCCGGCTTACCACTTTCCCAGTGCAATACCCTTACCTGTGCGCGACCCGCTTCACCTACTGTAATCACCTGCAAATTTTGAGTTGTTTTATCTGCAACTCCAGTTATGCGTAGCTCTAATCCCGGTAGATAAGTCACCCGTTGTACTTGAGTACTGTTACCCGTCTGCTGTTCACTCACTTTTAACAGCCGCATTCCATCACTGCTATAACGATACCATTCACTGTCACTGCTATTTTCACGGCTCACCGGTGTGACTCGTTGCAATTCACCACGAATATTCCAATCCAGATTTTGCCCTGGCATTAACGTCTTCTGATGACCGCCTGAATCAAATAGCGCATCCACCTGGGTTGGATCTGTCGTTAATGTACTCAATACCGCCCGGTTACTGCGGCTTGAAATGGTCATATCTGTGGTGTAACTATTTTGAGTCGCAGGTGAACTGTGTCGGATTTGGACCAAATTACCGCCACGGTCATAAGTATAGGTACGAAGGTAATTGGTATAGGTGTTGTTGTCGGTAGGAACAGGTATTACGGGTGAGGGAAGTTGGTTGCTTTGCTGGCCGATATTGGCCATTTCACGCCCTGTCGCACTAATAAGCTGATACAGAGAATCATAAACATAGTGGTTCTCAGGCTCCACTTTCTGATTGCGCCAAAAGCGGGTAGCTTCGGCATCATTATGGATACTGACGACATTCCCCACCGGATCATATTCATAGCGTAGATCCTGCAATACTCTCGCCCCTGATTGACTCTCTTCGGCGCGTCGGGTGGTAATACCAATCAGACGTTGAGTTTCCGGTTCATAACTGTACTCCGTAATCACGCCGTTACCATGCTCTTCACGCAACTTATGACCTGCGGCTGACCAGCTCAGGGACTTAACAATCACCTGTTCACTCTGGCCTTTCACCGTTAACCAACTCCCTTTTAACTGACCAGCAATATCATAAGCCAGACGCTGAATATTGCCTTTCGCATCGGTTTGGGTCAGCAAAACCCCTATGGCATTAGTTGTACTTTGTGTCGTATAGACCTCATTTGCCAGCATCCGCTGCCAGACAGTTTCATCGTCACCGCTCCAGTTCACCTCCCGCCCCTCAGCCAGCAATTGGTGAGATTGGGATAAAATAGCACCAGCCAGTGACTGACTTATCAACCGGGTCACTCCCGCCGTGTCGTAGTGGCGTATACACAGACCGGAGAGGTTATACTCTTTCTCCTCTGTTGTATTCTCAGCCCAGATAAAGCGCTCTGTCACTTGAGAAGTCTCTTGGTCGGAAACTTGTTCGCTCACAGATAACAAGCGACCGGGCAACGTGTTGCCTTCATAGCGACGAGTTTGACGAACACCTGTCGCATTCATCGTCATTACCGGACGACCTTCAATATCATTTAATGCAACAGTACGGCCAGCATCGACACTCTCTATCCGCAAAGCATTACCAGCCAGATCATGCAGCCAGACAAAATTAGGCTTTACTGAATTATCAGCCAGCTTTGCATCATACAAGCGTGGATCAATACTGTGGTTCAGGTGTCCACGGGCATTATACTGGTAACGGGTGACGCGGGTGTCAGTGTCCCCGCCTGCCACAACACGGTGGAAACCAATATCACGAATGGACAGGCCGCGATTATCTAACACACTGACTGTTGGGGTTTGAGTATAAAGAGCAGTATCAAACGTACTCATATCATATTCCTTTTATTTTGTTTTAAAGCTTCCCTTCCAATGAAATGGAGAAAGATAGCAAGATTGATTTTAGGTATGACAGATCCTCTCCCACTCTGGCTACCAGAGTGGGAAGTCTTAGTTAAAAGTTAATTTAAAAGAGTGTTTTCTTGACTTGGCTAGCGAAGCTGACGCCGCCGTCGCAGGCGGTATAATGTACCTGCACCAGTACATCATCCATATTCGCCAACAGTGACGCCTGAGTGTCATCCGCCTTCAATGTGTTGCCATCAATATGTTCATCCACAGAACGCGGGAAGTTGAGCGTCCATTTGGAAACTGCTCCAGTCCCCTCAAATGATAGATAGCGCTCATCTTCCAAACGCAACTCAAAGCTACCGGCATCATTAATGCCAGAAGAGAGCGCCACCTGCTGGCTGGCCCGCAGATTGGTGACAATATGCGTCGCATCACCCTCTTTACCTGTCGGATCATTGAGACGTTTAACACCATTGATATCTGCTGCTAACAATGTACTGCTGCTGGTCTGAGTGAGCGTTGCCTTCACGTTTTGATACGGCCCGATCAACGTCGGCAACGTCACTGACACGGTTTTAATCTGGCGCAAATAGTGCCCCGGATAGTCGTTGTCAAATAGCTTTTCGCCTAATGTAAAATCAACTTTGCCTTCGGTTTTTAACTTATTGAAACCATCATCACCCAATAAGTTTTTGAGCGACACAGTACGGATCACATTAAGACGGCGTTCGTGACGAGCCAAATACGCCGCTTCCATTTGGTGCAAATTGAGTTGCAGAGTTTCTCCCACTTGCAAACCACGGTAATGGTCGTTCCAGGTACCGGTCTGGATAAAAGTGGTGGCATAGTCCCCCAATTCATACTGCCAGCACGCCTGAGCAGAAAGGCAGAGAGCAACCACGGCATCATACGCTTGATAATACAACGCGGATAATTGACCACTCAGCCACTGGTACAGAGTCGCTTGGGTGAAACGAGTAGTTAAGTAAGTCAACATGGTTCGAATTTGTACCTGCTGTGCCTTCGCCTGTTGCAGGGAAGTCTGAGCTGCTTTCTCGCGCATTGCCAACGCATCTAACTGTTTCTGTAATGCGTCGACCTCAGACTGTGCCTGTTGGTACTGGATTTGCCACTCTTCACGGCGTCGGCGGTAATTCTCCGTGGTTGCCAGACGATCGGCCACCACGCTGGTGGCTTGTCCGGCAGCCATCAGCCCGATGGCAATCGCTTCTGTTACCCCTTCATAGCGCGAGCCACCATCAGCCAAGCCAAAGATATTCGGGATCACTTTCAGTGCCCCACTGGCAGTTTGTACACCGGTGGAAGAAGAAATCAGGGATTGTGCTGACGTTTGAGTGTCCATCACCAGTTGTTCCGCGCTGGAGATGTTGTTCTGATACAAGGTGTAATAGTGGTCATGACGTTGTTGCGCCGTTGCCTGACTGGCTTGCAGCGCCAGACGATCCGCCGCCAATCCATCCAACGCCTGTTGTTGTAACGTGATGGCATAGCTGGACATATCCAACAGTTGCTGTTGCGCCAACTCTTCTTGACCGGCCCGTTCGCTACGTTCCAACAAGCTAAGCAGGTTCTGACCAAAACCGGTCAACGTACCCACAGCGCTGTAAGCCCGCGGTAACATAGCGCTGAAACGGTACGGTGGCACTGTTAACACGGCACCACTAACACCATTCGTCAGGGTACCGGACTGAGCACGCTGAGCCAGCAACGCAACTGGATCAGCAGGTGCAGCATACAGCGGCAGCGAAAGCGGCTTGCCATCAACGGTCAGGTTATGACGCAGATTGTATAGCCGTGCATCCAACGTATCCCAGTGGGACAACATCAGAACATTGAGAGGTTCATTAAAGTAACCATTATCTGCCAGTTTCAAGTAGCTCACATTGCGGCCCGGCAATGCAGGTAAAACGGTATTACTGTTAGCCAACTGGTGCTCAAAATCACGTAAAACCGTTTTTTGCCCGGCAGCCAAGGTATCGAGGGTTTGTGGTGTCCAAGTGCTACTCAGCGACACATCCGGCCGAGGCCCTAGCAATTCAGCGGCCAGATTGTAATAGACACGGGCCTGAGTCAGACCGTCACGAGTCAATTGGCGGTACCACATGTCTCCCTGAGCAATCAAGTTGCTGGCATAGGCGATAAACACCGCTTTCTGGTATATCACCGGATGGGCATAAGCCTGAGTGTCTGGGTCTATAGAGTCGCCCAAATAACGAGAAAGATCGCTGTGTCCTTCAACCAACGGGCGTACATTCCAGTAAGCCGGGGCATTGTGTGGCTTGTTTTTCATCGCCGGGTCAAAGATGTAATGCAAACTCTTTTGTGCCGGCGAAAATTGCTGTTCGTTGGCAAAACGTGTAGCAACCAAAAACGGCAGGTGAAAGAATAACTCCCAGAAATAGAGGCCATTTGAACCGTTAAAGTCCATTGGTTCACTTTTGCCGTCAGTCACTAAATCAGCTTCCAGAGAAGGATCTGCCTGCAAGGTATAATCCAACAAACTATCCAACCCTAAATTTGCCTTTTCAATTAAGGTACGCACAAAGGTGGTATTAAGACGGGTTTTCGCGGGTAAAGATGAGGTCAAGAAATCCAGATATTGCACCAAACCACGTTTACTATCGTAACGGGAAATCAATCGCGGAATGGCATCTGGCGCTTTGCTATCCTGTAATGCGACATAGACATTGAACCACTTACTGACCCAGGAATAGGCCCCTTTTTTCCCTGATGGGCGGTCATAATGATCCCACACGACATTCAAACAAACCTGTAGGTAGTTTTTATTCGGATCAGTGGAGAAATCCGCTTCGGACAGGGTATAGGTTGTAGAATAGGTCGCACCGCTGGCAAGTTTGAAAGTTTGATCACTGTAGCGTTTAAACAGATTGCGCCCATCCGCCGTCTCAGCATTGATTTCCTGATAGAATTTGCGGTTATCGGCGATTTTCTTGAAGTTTTTTATATAAGTGAGATGACCAGCACCTGCGAAAAAGGCAATCAAGGTATCAGTACTAATAGCATAATTTATTGCACCGGCCCAATCCCCCAAACGAGTACCATCCGGAATATACAGGTTATAACTGCTAGGATCATCCCCTACCCAAGCGATACCGCCATTTTTCACAGTAACAGAATGGTGCCCATAAAGCAGGAATATGGAATTCCATGCATCATTAACGGGCTGGTTTATATCCCATGTTCCATTAGGAGTAGACCCTCCACCATAACCCTGGGGATAATAGGTGATTACTGCATTATGGAAGCTGTAATAGTCTTCATCATCGTAATCCAGGTAAAAACCCTCATCCCCTGTCCATGAAAAGCCATAACCAGACGTAGAATTGTTCTCTCTGTCAGCACTCCCAAACGTATGGCGGTTAATAAAATCCCCATTAGTTGTGGTTTGGATATGGAGTGTCAGACCATCTTGATCGATATCCACATAGGCACCGGTAGTACCCTGCTTCAAGTCATCAACTTTACCTACCCAACCCGTATTTTCAGGATCTTCTGTTGAACCAGTAATAACCTTAGTAATCACATACTTTTTATCGTATACCGCAAATTGCAGGCAATTCTGATCATTTGTTTCATCACGGTAAGTACTGAACAAAAAGTTTTTACTTAACGGCTTGAGACTATGGCGATTAAAGGCTGAGTCACAATAGAGATAACCATACACAGCAGGACGGTTTTGATATGGAGTCCCCGTAAAATTACGCACAAACACCCCCAACATCAGGCGACCATACGGGTTACTGTCAGTTTCCTCTGTCGGGTCAATACTAAAATCGGTAGTAGCCAGCAGATTAACCTGTCGTAATGCCATATTCGATTCATCAATCAACAGGCTGGATCGCTGTGTTTCTGAACTTTCACCTGTTTGCTGCGTCATCAGCGTGGTAGTATTTGGTGCCGTCCAAGTATCATCATAGCGTTTATAGCCAAACTTTATGCTGTAAGCATGGGTGTTACTGATATCTTTGCCATTAGCGTCTTTCTCTTTCTGTACCGCTGGGTCACGCTCAACCCAAGCTACATACAGTCGGTCGTTATAAAATACTGGGCGAACAGTATGTTCCAGCACCGTATCACCAGACAGCGGCAAGGTGATTTCCTGCCAATCATTCCAACAATTTGGCGTTACTGGATTTCCCGCCGGATCTTGACGATTTTTACTTAAATCCATCTGACGCCAGTAGTAGCGATACGGTTTAGTGGTAGTGCGACCAATAAAGTAATAAATGGCTTGATCAAATTTATCCTGATTAATATAACCACTGAGCACATACAGATTACTCACTGCTTCAAACTCATTGAGGTACGCCAGAACAGCATCTTGCACCCGGTCCGGATCGAGTCGGTTCTGGTTTAAAGTCGTTTCCAGCTCCGAGAAATAATGGCTTTTTTCCTGCCGGGTGATGGGAGAAATGTAGTTCTCGGCGTAATTTCGAACCTCAGCCCCCGCAGCCCAGATGGCATATTGGTTATCATTATCACGCCATTCGTTAGCGGTAGAGGGTTCCATTGCTTGGCGCCCCGGTTCAGAACCATTGACCAGACGAGTCATATATTGCTGTATGCTGGCAATCGCTTGTGCTACCCGACTCGTCTCAACCTCATCAGCCACTTCCGGGTCAATTAGCAAATATTCGTACAAGTCTTCCACCGTCACTGGCTGACCACTGACGCCTTTCAGCGTTGGTGCCACAAAATTCATATAGCCAGTCACCAACGCATCACGCTGGGATTCATTCAGTTGTTTTTCCATTGTCGATAACATAATTATCTGCCTTACTTAAATGGCGGTTTAGAAACAGCCTCATTGGGGCCGTACGGAAAAATCAAATCCACTCAGATAGTGAACGTACTCAGTTACTACCCTTGACATGGAATACACCAGCTACCAGCGCCTGACCGGTGCTTTGCCAAAGGGTATAATCACTGCCACGACTCAGAAGATAGCCTTGCTGTTGCTGTGTAACACCAAGACCCGTCTGGTTCTGTGCCTGCTGCAGACGCAGAAGCGTATCCAGTTGCGGAGTGGTTTTAGCAATCCCGCCTAATACCGCCCAAGCGGCTTGCAGTTCGTTAGCCTCCCAACCCAACAGAGTTGCTAACGTTTGTGCAGCATCAGCTTGGCTAAACTGCGTGGTAGCATTAGCCGTGCGCAGGTAGGCCAGTACATCATCTTCTGTACCACCAGCTTTACCCACTTGGAGCAATAAATCGCTATAACGGCTCAGGGTATAGAGCATCCACAAACTAATATCGGTCACTGTTTCTGCGGAAGCACCAAACCAGGCTGGATAGTCCAACAAGGTTTGCACCATTGCAGGACTCAACGTGAATTGCTGGGTTAACAAGGAGCGGCGTACCACTTCACGTAATTGACGCAGATAGTCAGCGGGAATATCGGCGGCGGTTTTAACGATATCTTTCAATGCCCAAGTCGCACTCAACCACTGATAGACAGTTTTTCCACTCCAACGCAGCAACAATGCGGGCAATGATTGACTCACATTCAGAGTCTGCGCCAACAGACTGACGGCCACGCCTTGCTGAGTTCGCTGTGCTTGATTCAACGTATTTTTCAGAGTGGTGATTGCCAGCTTTTTATCTGCATCAGACAAACTTTGTGCATTGACCACAGTTGCTATAACACTTTCCAGACCTGCATCGGTCACCAGACCAACCTTATCAATAAGCGGGCTATTACCTGCCAAGAGCAGAGCAAACCAGTCAATAGCCTGACCATTGGTATCAACTAATGGCGCACCACTGCGGGATAACAACGAGGCATCCACAAATGTACTGCCCAGGTTCTGCCATACTTGACGGATAAAATTCAATTGATCGTCAGTGCCCTGAGCAGTGAAGGTAGAGTTGTTGCTCAACAGTAAAAGTAAGGTTTCAACGGGTAAATCGTGCTGTTGTTGCCATTGAGCGATCGCACTTAGCGCTTGCAGCAAACTCAGAATATCCGCCACCAACGGGGAATCCTTTTGCGGTGCAGTGATAGTAGGTTTTCCTGCCAATTGCTGCCAGACGATGCCTGTACCTGCATCTAATCGATCAGCCAAGGCACAGAAAGCCTCTGGATCTATCCCCAATGTACGCGCCAGATTAGCCAGACGGTAGAACGCCGACACCACAAACAGATTACAGTTGAGCGTGCTTTGCGTGACATTTCCCTGCTGGCGAGCAATATTATCCGCCAATAACAGGAACTGACGATGATTAAGGCCCAGTGCAGTGCTAATATGCTTAACACGCGCCCCATCTCCCCCGGTGGTCAATGTATAGACAAAATCCTGATTATCTATTACAAACGGCGTATCAAAGGCGCCGACGGAGTTAAACACCTGATCTAAGAACGGAGTTGCCGGTGTAATGGCAAACGGGGTCACCACACGCAGCCAACCAGCAAATTGTTTGGCGCTAACACCGTATTTCGCCTGATAATGTTTGAACACTCCCAACACACGCAGCGTATTGTCGTTCATCAACAGCGCACTATTTCCCGCTTCCGCATCCATAGCAGAAGTCACCAACAGGTCAATATCTTCATAGGGCAGATTCAGCCATTTTTGTAGGCGCACGATGCGGTTGATACGGTCCAACTTGTCATCGGTTAGATTGTTAACCGTCAGAGCAAAATGCGCCTCCGCGCCACTGCGACTCAAGGTAATCGCCTCCGGCTTACCGGCATGAATAAAGCGGGTGCCGTAAGCAAATGGCGTCGCTGTCGTGTCACTAGAACTCACATTATCAGACTTAACCACCGTAGAACCCCCGACAGTTGAACACAACATCAGTTCTACCTGGGGTACAGTCAAACTTGTTCGGCCAGTCAGTATAGTCATATCGCTGAAACTGTTCTTCGTAAGCGAGCTGTCACCATAATTTAGCTGATAGAAATCCTGACCAACGGTTTCTGTAATGATTTTCTGTTGTTCCGGCGAAAGCTGACTCGCCATGATTTGCAGTCGGGTCAAAGCACTGGCAGTCGTATCGCTCAATTTTCCTTTTGCTGTAGCCCAGAAGTTTTGCGGCAGATCCAGCATCTGCGGCAAGGTGATATCCTGCAACGTGGTACCCAATACCGACTGAGCTGTCTGAATCTGCTGATGACCATAATGATACGGCAGATTATTCGGGTAACGGGTGGTGGAGAGTTTGGCATTTACCGCTTCCAAATCAGCCAAGCTCAGTTTCTTCTGAATGGCTTTGGACAGAATTTCATTAACCAATTGTAATTGCGGTACAACCTCATTGATCGCTTTATCATTAATTAACAAAGCCCCGATATCGGGTCGGCGCTCCACCAGCGTATTCATAATGGCACTGGCGCCACTCTTTTCCTGTTCAAGGGCCAATTGATAAATATGAGTCAGATAAGCTACCGGCGCATCATTCGCTTCCGGCGAACCACTCGGTGCTTTATCTTTCCAGCCCGTGTTTGCATCCAGAAACTGATTGGCGTAATCCGGGCCTGATACAGAGAACGGACTTCTCAAGCTAAACTGAACAGCTTCACTAAGAGAATTACGGCGAAAATGATGTAACACCTGATGAGCATAGCCCACTGCCAGGTCATACATTTTTTCAGCACTGCGCCCTAGATCAGCACGATGCTCACGAATAAAACGCTCACGCGGCATACGTACCACATCAAACACTGAGGTATAACCAAGGCCGGTCAATTTACCGGGTAAGTTGTGGATCTCTTCGGTGCGGGAAATCAGGGGACTGGCGAGTTGATTCATACGGACTCCTGAATTGAGGTTTATCATGAGAAACAGGTTTTTTCGCGCAAAAAAATAATCACCATCGTTATGTATAAGAGAGGGACCAGATCAAACATGTGCCTTTAGAACATCAGGTCCTCCTGCCTTCTAAAGGCGCTATACACAGTGATGATGTGTGAGGAAAAATATAATAAATCACAAAACTTGCTTACATTAAAAAATAAAATACAGACAATAAAATAACTTTACCTTTATATAATTATTTAGAGTAAATATTTACTTATATTTATGATTAATTTACAAAATCATTAATAATAGTTTGTAAGAACGCACTTTTAATAAGGTAATACCAGTGTGCTGGAATATTAATACATGACTGAGATAATAGCAGGAGAATAGTCTTTTATATCAATGTGATGAATATTCTTGATGTGTTTTTATTATTTTTCTAAACAAAATATTCTATTGAAAGGTAATGAGAAGTGAATAAATCAAATTACAGGCTCAGCCAGAGCTGTAACTGGCTTTTTTTATGTCTAAAATCCTTACATCTTAAAAGGAATGTCGTTGTTTTCCTCTGCATACAACCCTTTTTGCACTGTAATGAGTAGTTCTTTCAGTGTGTTTTCGAGGTAGCGCATGAAATCAGCCTTCCCTATAGTCCTGCTGTAAACTGGCGCAGGGATAAAGCGTTTCATTTCTTCCTGGAATGTGCCTGAGGCGATGAGCGCTTGAATAGAGTCCAGTCGTGCCTGGAGCAAATCAGCAAATTCAGTTAAATGATAATCCGACAGCTTGCGTTCGATCAGGCTGACATCAGGGGCAACCCCCTGCTGTTTCAACCAGACCAAATCCCACATGTCACGATGACGAATATGTTTGGTTGTTGCGGGGAATGAAACCAGCTTATCAGCCATGATCTCAGTTAACTCTTCCACCGATACGATTGTTTCTGAGTAGCCATCAGGTAAAACAGAGTAATTGCGTGTTAATGGGCGCGGATTCTTGGTATACGCCGGAATGTTTGCAATCTCAATCTTGATACGCTGTTTTGGCAAATCCTTCCGCTCTGGTGCTGTAGTGACGGAAACTTGCCATTTATCGATTTTCACATCGGCATACTCAGGTTCTTTTCTGAGTTCGTTCGGCTCCTTTACCGTAACCTCAAGACCGTAACGTTCCCCCAGATACTTTTCGACGCTCTCTTTAATCCTGTTCAAGTCTGCCGAACAAAAGTTTCGGCCACCAGCAAAGTCTAAATCCTCACTGAACCGGTTAGAGCCATAGCATAGCCTTAGCGACGTTTCCCCCTGAAAAGTCAAGGTCTTCAGTAAACCATCTTTAGCCAAGCAATATAAAATGTCATAGTGCAGCAGTTCTTTCTCAACCACGGGCCTGATGTTGGCAAGCCCATCCTGAGTAACGATTTCATCGACAATAATATTAAAATCAGCTTTATCAGGCATATTCCAATTCCTCCTGTTGGATCAGATGTGTGTTTCTGCCTACTCGCCTTAAATCACGAAGAGCTGTTTCTTTTTTAGCGATACGCATCGGCCCCCGGCTTTCCAGCGTTCCTTTCAGAATTTCGCTTGGCCTCCTGTTCGTGTGCGTAATCTCAATGACCCCCCAGGGAGTCTCAAACTCCCCTGATCTGCCTGTTGACATGATCGTGAGTCTATCAATAGGGATTTGCGAGATAACTCCATACTGGGACAGCGCAGACTCAAGGCTGATGTAGTTATATTCTCCACGCCTGATATTGATTGCGATACTTTCCAACGGATACGCTCCCAAGCTCATGCGAGCATTTGCATAAATCCCTTTGGTGATGCGCACCAATAACCCCGCTTTGATAAGACGGTCAATGGATTTCTTCAATGTTCGTAACGTTTCATCAGCAAAAATGACTTCCAAGTCCCGCAAAAGAAAGATGTTTTTACCCATCTTACCTAATTCGTCTAATGTTTTAATTGCAGTGACCTTATCCAACTCTCCATCTCCACATTAAACCCCCTTTAAAGGGAGTTTTGTGTATAGATGTATATTGTAGCAATTATATCTACACACATAAACCCCTTTAAAGGGAGTTATGTGTTAACATAAATCAGTAAAGACAGAGCGGGTTTGGTTTTATAAAGGATTAATCCTTCATCAAAAATTTTCTGATAAGTTTTCCCCAAACTATTAATTAGGGCTTCAACGTTGATAGTCATTATTTATATAACCTCAGCTCTTGATTTAGCCAATTCATCTGAGACTTAACTTTCCAAACTGCTCGCAAATGAATTGGCTTTCGAAGATAACCGTCCATCTATTGTTGATTACCAACGGACTTCTGATGTGGGTAAAAAAGTCACCAATCTGACCCGCTCCAGCAAATCATAATCAACTTGCATACTAGTTGGAATACGAAAATCCAATAAGGTATATAACTCAGTCCAGCCAATTTCTCTCGTTAACCTTTTCCTTGGCGGAAGTAATTTTTCTGGCTCACCAAAATGTTCATGAATCCATTGCCTAGACATCAGCAGTATCAAAGGGGAAGGCAATTCATTAGGAAATATAAAATTAGGTCGTTTGTGATCAATTAAAGTCAACGTTATCTCAGTAAGTATTTTATTTTCCCGCAAAAATGATAAGAAAATCCCTTCTTTAACCATATCAAGAGATATATCAGAATCTCCGGGAAAACCTGTCGGTTTTGTCTTATAAGGAATTAGCCCTTCATCAAAAATTTCCTGATAAGTTTTACCTAAACTATTAATTAGGACTTCAACGTTGATAGTCATTATTTATATCACCTCAGCTCTTGATTCAGCCAATTCATCTGAGACTTAACTTTCCAAGCTGCTCGCAAATGAATTGGTTTTCAAAAATAACCTCCCATATATTATTGATTACCAACGGACTTCTGATGTGGGTAAGAATGCAATTGATTTCACTTGTTCCAGCAGATCGTAATCAACCTGCATACTGGTTGGTATGCGAAAATCCAAAACAGTGTATAAATCAGCCCATCCAAATTGACGCTTCATTATTACCTCTGGAGGCTGTGATTTTTCAGGCTCCCCAAACTGCTCATGAACCCACTGTCGTGACATTTGAGACACTAAAGGAGATGGTAACTCATTCGGAAATTGATATAAGGGTTTCTTTTCATCAAATAGAGTCAATGTAATTTCTTTTAAACGCTTTCCCTCGCGATAAAACGCCAGAAAAACTCCCTCTCTTACCATATCCAGACATACCACTTCATCACCAGAGAAACCTGATGGCTTAGTTTTATAAGGAATTAATCCTTCATCAAAAATTTCCTGATAAGTTTTCCCCAAACTATTAATTAGGGCTTCAACGTTGACAGTCATTATTTATACAACCCCCGTTTTTGATTTAGTTTATGCATCTTCGATCTGGCTTTTTCAAGCTGCTCCTCTGTTGCACCATAGTCCTTCAACACCGGCTTTATTGTATTAAAATCACGATCTACTGCGATTCTTAGATCCTTTGCATCCTGTTCTATTTGAGACGGGTTATTTCGCCCCCCATAAGTTGCACTGAACTTCTGATGAATTTCCGCTGGGATGATAATAGCCGCAACATCTTTTGCATATCTGCTAACTGACCTTCAGTAAGCCTCGGATTTAATCTTTTCAAATAAGCCTTAACAGCCGCAGCCGAAGGCATATGATCCGCATGTGTTCCATTTCTTAGCCTGCCCGCAAAATTTCTATACAAATCCACTTCAAACAATTTCACCGGCGGTTTACTCAAATACACATACACCGGCGGCATATTCGGAATGGGGAATACCAGAATATAATCGCGGAAATCCTTCTCTTCCGGCATCGGCAACGATTCAATATCGCTGCCTACTTTAATCCGGGATCGGCAACACGGTTATTTGCGACGGAATAAACGGCTGTTCTTCATTCCCGGTATGCGCTGGAACCTGAAACTCCTGCTCGTTCGGCGTCCATAAAATTGTCGGCCGGGTTTCTCCCGGCTCCCAGAACTCGTAATTACCGGTGGTCCGATTCAGCGTCATCATGCGAACCGGCACTTTATCCAGGCCGCCTTCCGGGCTGACGTGATAGCCCTGAACCGTCATCCTGCCGCTTTTTTCATCTCTGATCCAGCGAAAACGTACACGAGTTGGTGCTTTACCGTACTGTTCCGCTATCTGTCTCAGGCGATACGGATCTAAGTAATCCTCTTCCCCCTGATTTAAAGACGGTGAATAAAACAGCCCCATTAACCCAACCGTTACCGGATTCGGTGCCGCCAGCCAGCGTCCAGCACTGATAGCGCCACCACCAATGTAACGCATCACCAGTGTCTCGCCATCTGCTACCGCGCTACGGGCAGTGGCGGCCACAGCGGTAGCAGCCGCTTCGGCATTATCTTTCCCACTACGAAACCACCGCTTATACCACGGTTATTTTTTATCCTGCGGCTTATCCGGTTCTGGCGGGTGTTTCTTGTCCTGCGGAGGTGGTTCAGGCTCTTGCGCCGTGACTGGAGTAGGAGATGACGGCACCTGATATATCGCCATTCTGCCAAAATTATCTGCCGGTTCAGGTTCAGTTCCAGCATCGGTACACCCTTTACCCCGCTGGCAGGACTTCGTAAATACCGGTATCGGCGGCGGAGGTGTCGGCGTTACAGGCGGCTTTGGCTGAATACTACCCGCTTCCTTTGTCGGCGAGGAGAAACTCTGCATCACTATATGCTCGCCCATTGAATGTCATGGTGTGGTCACCGGTAATAATCTGACCGCCGCAAGTTGTTTTATCACCAACGAGCAGGAAATATCCTATTGCCATCTATTCACTTCTCCATTGATTCACCTTATGAAGAGTGGCTCTAATTGAAATCATCATCATGTTATTGCCACTTATAGATTAATAAGCGTTCAATAGTGCAATGAATTTTAATTAAAAATATATAGGAATATTCTGAAATTTAGATAAATGTGGTGGATTAACGCCCGCAATTCACCATGAATTACAACAACTTTACACAATTAATTAACAATTATGAGAATCACGAATAAATTGAATATCCGTTCAAAGTGCTGACCAAAAGACCAACACTTTGTCAATCATCTGCAAAACTATTCAAGCTTTGATGGGCTTTACCAGATTACCTCTGATAATCACAGAAAGGCTATGCGCTTGCACAAGCAAACATGCTTTGTTGGTGCAAACTGCGAGCAAACTGACAATTTAAGGCTAACTCTTTCCTGCTATGTCCACGAACCAGTAAAGCTTCCCAATGGTGATGATGACCAGGCACAAATCCTGTACAGGCAAATCCCGCCTGCTGCAAAATTTCTATTGCCTGAAGAGTCCCTTCTCCTACCGGCAGTTTCACATAGACCAGTTTGTGTGCCGGTAACTCCGCCACCTCTTTTACCCGCTCGGTTGTCTGCTTTTCTATCCACACTTCCAACCGACGTCCATGATTGGTTATACGGATATCTGCATCAGCCAACGCCTCTGGTTGCAGAGGCTCTTGACCAAACACTTGGGTCACCGATGTCAACCACCTTTGCCAACCGGAAGGCCAATGTAACTCTGGAAACGGCCAACTTTGTAAAGGTAAACAACCCAGTACGATGCTTTCCGGTCGCGCCTGATCAAATGGTGATGTTACATAGTCCGGTAACAATCCCGTAGTGTGAAACCCCAGATTTTGGGCCAGACGCTGACTGTAGTTATGTGACGACACTTGCTTAATCGTGAGTATGCTTAACCCTATTTCTTTGGCCTGATCACACAAATATCGCCCAAGAGCGGTAGCAATACCCTGCCCACGCGCCTGTGGATGTACCGCAATCAACGCCAGTTCAGCGCTTAATGAGCAGCGTTCATCCCGCCACAGCGCCGCATGCCCCAACACTTGTCCATTTTGTACCGCAACGGCGGAATACCACCGTTTTGCCGCGTTATAGCGGCCAAGCATGGTGGGTAAATAGACTTCCGGGTAGACATAATCTTCGCCGTAAACAACCCGAAATAACGCACTAACACCGGTAGAATCCTCTTCCCGAAATAATCTAATTAATGGTATTTCTGGATTCATGCTCACGCTGCCTTCTCTTCAGCACCATAACCACGATGATCAACTACCCGCATCAGCTTACCGGAGCGTGGATGAGTGACCATATTTTCCAAAGCGCAGTAAGTGACCTCCATATGCAGTAATCCCTGATCACATAACTCTGCTATAGCGGGTTGCGCCGCCAACAATGTCTGATGTACTGATGTTGTAGATGGCGCCAGTGATGAATCGCCAGCTAACAAGAGTTCTATCTTATCTATGCCGCCCTGACGGCTCAGCAATAACTGCCAAGCCAGTATGCCCTCTTGCTGTTGCAGTAAACGCGCAATATGGTCAGGAAAAATGGACAGTGAGTACACCCGAACTCGGTGAGCGCTACCCGCTCGCCCCTGCAAAGCGAATTTGCGGCGCGGCTGGTCTGACGCTTCACACCAACAGGCCATGTCACCAGTAGGATAGCGGATAACCGGCATCAGACTCCGTTGCAAGTTGGTCACAACCAATAGGCCATTTTGGCCAGGCGCCGTAATCGGCTGACCATTAGCTTCGTCAATGATTTCAACAATGGTTTCCGTATCAAAAACCCGATGTTCGCCGTAATAGCAATCGGGAGACGCCGCCCCAATGAGACCCGCATCAACGCTGGCGCAACCAACTGAACCAATACGCGCATTAGGAAATACGTGACTCAACAGTGTCAATTGCTCTGGAAACAGGCTTTCACCGCCGTACAACAGACGATCAATGCCGGGCATAGACTGACCGCACTGCTGCAAGGTACTGGCAAAACGTAATAGTTGCACCGTCACCCCGGCCAGAACATTAATCCCCAAGCTGACAATCGCATCGGCCAGTGCCCGATCATCAACTGACCAGGTAAACGGATATTCCACCACCGGCACCGGCGAATAGGACAAGGCGCCGTGAATAAATAATAAACTGGTATACAAATCACCAGCCACAAACAGATTAGCAACACGGTCACCAGGCTGTAATTGCTGTGCAAGCCCTTGACCAAATGCGCGTACAAAAGCACGCCATTCGCTACAACTGAACACCGACATCCGACCATCACTGGTAGAGCCGCCGGTTTTAAACACATGACCACCGTTAACAGGGCCGGTTAACACCGGCCAGTTTTCCAGCGATTGCGATTGCTGCCAATAGTCAGCAGGATTGATCAATGGCAGATCAGTTAGCGCCCAACCAGATCGCGGCAGATCACGATAAAGATCTTTAAAAAAAGGCGCATGATTGCGGGCGTATTCAACCAGATCGTGTAGTGATAATGTCATGATTTACCCAAAAAGTAGTATTATTGGTCTCAGAATCGGCTATCCAGCACCAGCGGCGTTTTGCCACTTTGCGGGTGACGATGGAACTGTCCAGCAGGTGTAGGGATAACTTCCAATTGAAGTAAGCCACCACTAACAACCTGGTTCATCATCTTATGTTGCAGCAGATGCACACGTACCTGATCAACATCTCCGTCGGCTAATATATGGACATAATCACAACCACTGGAGTTGTTCCCTACCAGCCACTGCACCGGAAACGGTAGCCCGGCAGATAATTCTGTTGGGTTCAGAAAAATAGAACCTACCCGTAATAACGCACCATGACGGCCTTCCAGTTTAAACCGCGGCGTTGGTAATCCGCAGGCGCAGAGACCAGGGAGCCAATAACCTAAGTCACCTATATCATAACGCTGGACCACCTGCCCTTCCCGTGCCAGAGGGGTAAACACCAGTCGACCGCTTTCCCCTGTCGGAACAGGCTGATCACTATCAAGAGCCAAGATTTCCAGCCATTGAATATCAGATAACAGATGGAACTCCCCTTCTTGGCAACAAGCACAAGCATGGCCTAACGGACCGGCATCCACGGAACCGTAAATCGCCGATTGAATTATCTGTACACCAAAACTGGACAGAAACCGACGTCGCTCTTCACCAATATGCTCACCACCGGTAAAAATTTTGCGTATCCCACCATAGGCGCGCAACGCAGCCTCTTCACATTCAAACAATCGGTGGATAGTGCTTGACATTCCCGCCAGCGTATTGATTCCCTGAGTGACAATAAAGTGCCTGATTTGGCTAAAATCATCGTTTATTGGCCCCCCCATCGGGTAATGCGGCACAGATAATTTATCCAGCACAGTGAAGAAACTCATCAAACCGCCATATAAGTTACTGCCATAAAACAAATTCATTACCCGGTCTTGGGATGGCTCCAAGCCAGCAGCAAATAAGCCATCTGCCGCAGCCTGCATTTGACTGTGATAATCTCGATGGCTGAAACCCGCCAACTTTGGCTCACCACTACTGCCACCGCTACGGAAAAACACCTGTGCTTTTGCCGTCATACCGCCGCTCTGAAACTTTGCTTTATCCATCACTGGAATCCCTGCCAGTTCCGGCGGATTGGCCGACCATTTATCTAACGTGACATGGCCTGGCAGTTGTTCAGGTTTCAAACTAACGGAGACACGTCGCGCCAGCCGAGTCAATGCATAAACACCATCATGAGGTTCACCCTCATAGCCATCATGCATCGTACCTGCCTGACATATCCGGCTAACACCGGCGGCCAACAACTGGCGACTCAGCATCGGCAACTCTTTTTCTCTCGCGATCAAAGCACAACTTTGCAAATAGGCGCGCCACGGCAACAAAACCTCAACCAATTGTGCACGTGGCGCCGGACGGACTTGCAAAGTACGGTACAAAGGTGATGGCGCAAGCTCTTGACGCTGTATCCAAGCTACTCGCCAACCATTGCCCTTTTCTATCGAGCCACACAGGTCAGCAAAAGTGTGATCTAACTGTAAGAATGCCATCTGACTGCTGATTTCCGCCGCTTCCTGTATGTCTGTCTGTAAGGCTGGCCACATTGGCGCACGTCGTGCCAGTGCGGCAGCCACAGCACCAACGACTTCCCGTAAAACGTTCTCGTCAGCACTATCTACCAACAAACACTGTGGGCTGGAACACGCTTGTTGGTCAAAACGGCAAACATCATCAGCCAATGCATCGTAATCAGCATCACTGGCAGCCATCGGCTCCAAATAAGCAAAACTGATACGATGTCCCCAATCTATCCAACGGCAACCGGGCCGTAGTTGGCTACGGATAGCGGTCAGGGCGCTATTACTGCCCCAGGCTGATACTGCATCAGCACAGGCCAGTAATTCTGATAATTGATCAGACGGCAAAGGCAACACGGATATATAAGGTGCCAACGTGCCGCTCAGGTCATGACGTAGGAATTCAGCCAGTATCTGCGCATTAAGGCCGTGGTCACTGCTACTAGGACGTAACCAGTTGACATTACCCACTAGCAAGCTCTCTAACACTGCCATAAATGGCAGCAAAGGCGCGTTGGCTGGCGTAATATGCACCACCAATCCCAACGGTTGCCAAGTTTCAAAACGGGGTTGTGTATAGTCAAAGCGACGCAGAGAAAAGGGTTGTTCTCCCAGTTCGTGCCGCAACTTTGCCTCTAAAGAATCGCGATGACAGAAGTGACGTAACGCGGTGATAGTGGCTGTATCCAGCGCAAGCTTAACAGCAACAGTATCGAGATCATCAACGAAGCGCTCAGCACACGCCAATACCTGTTGTACACTTGGGGGACAAGCCAGCGTCTCAGCCAAATTACCTTTAAGTTCCGCCAATACGCTAGCGGGCTCCAAGTCAGAGACAACCTTACCATTCACTAAATACATTTTAGGATTCCTTTATCAACTCAGAAGCGGCAATCGCACAACTGCGGCTTTTACTGGTACCGGCACGACCTAATAACTCAAACCAATCGGTAGCTAATTCACAACCACATTCAGCGGCCGGATGCAGCACCGCCAAATCGCTCACCACAATACTGTGTGCCGGGCTGGAAGTGATATAAGGTGATACCAAATGCAGAAAACCTGGCTTACCATAGGGTTGAACCGCCATGTTAGCTGTATCGCGGATATAGGTTCGGGCATAGACCGGCACATGAAAATGGTGATTTCGGCACTCAACATAAGGCACTGGATGCTCCACCGAACCGTAACCATCCCGGCACCGCTCGTCAGGAATACCCAGTTGTTCCCCCAAACGCTGATACAGTAAGGATTTTGGAATAGCTTTATCCGCGTGCGTTTTCCAACCTCCACCTAAAAACACCAGTGACTCAGGATGCAACTGCACCGGCGGCAACCCCATTTCCTGTATCCGCTCCAGTGTGAACCACAAGAATGCCGGAAAGCCCAAGATACGCACCGGCAGCCCTTGTGCCGCAAATTCTTGTAAGGATCGGATCACACCAAAAGGATCAAACTCATTGCTTTTTCCATTGTGGCGCAATGCATAACAGGCTTGGTTTATCGGTGCATACTTACACAGATACTGATCGGTATACGCGGTTCCCAAAGTAACCGTGCCGGCAGGCTCATAACTTAGCAGTAAGTAATTGCAAGGCTGCTGCGGCGTATTCCAACCGTAATACTCAAAAATCCGTTCAACCATATTTTGAGCTGCACGCATACTACGTACATCGTAACGCATACGGCTCTTTTGTCCGGTTGTCCCCGAAGAGGTCAACTCCAATGCATTCCTACCAGCGGTACTGAGCAACAACTGGCGTTTGAAATAATTAGCGAAAATAGGCGGCAAACGCGACCAATCATCCAGTTTCTCCAATCTTTCCACTTCCAGATCGTTAGCCTTCAACCACTGAGAATAACCGGGAGTATTTTCACAGTGGTACAGAGTCAACTCACGCATGGCAGCATCAAATAATTGGTCGCAAACGCTATCGACCCGATAAGGATGATCAAGCGCACAAAGGGCGTCAACATAAGCAAGAGAGGTCAAAAGTCGTCTCCAGAAATTAAAGAAAAAAGGGCATTTACTGCCCCTAAAATAATAGGTACGTTGTTTCAACCTCCGGCAAATAAATTCCGCCGAAAAAAAATAATGACATGTTGAATACAACTCCTTAACCAAATAAAAACAGGTCACCGCTCTGATAAAACTAACATTTAATTTTGTTAATTCCTTGTAAGAAAAACAATAAAAACACAACAATTATGATTTAATAAACGCTAATGTAATAACCAATTTATATTTAATAACCTTATCGACGAATTTAGACATCATTATTTATACCCGTCATCTTTCAAGTTGCCTCTTTGTTGGCTGCACTCACTCATCCCGGTCACATAGTTATCTATGCTCCCGGGGACTCGCTCCCTTGCCGTCGCGATGCATCTTGAAATCCATAGGGTATATAGTCAATATTTAACATTTAAAAAAATAGAATACTGAGATCTCCACGATATTTACGTAATTAATATTTATCATGATAATCAACAATGTTATTTCTTTATTCTCGGTCAATTTGTCCAATAGGGAAGATCTCTAAACCCAAAATAAAACCATCAAATTCAAAGGAGTAAACTTATTATTTTCAACGAGAAAACTATTTCGGGTAAAAAATCACATGATCTATTTCTATTCAATGATGAGCAATTTTCAGAATTATTTACAGCATAATAAGAAAAAAATTAACGGCCTACATTTATATTATCGATATTTACAATACCTAAAAGTAAGCAATTTCTGATATTACTAATACCAATCAATTTTTTTATCAACATAAAAATCCATCAAAAAATTAAAAATAAAAAACATATTTCTATACACATGATAGAAATTTTCTTTTATATAATTACTTTACCTATTTTACTAATCATTCATGTTAATATTTCTTTGTTAACCATTATAACTCCTGGGAAGAATAAAATATTTCAATAACAACCAAAATAAGAATTGCTAATAAGCAACATTATATATAATGATATTTCAATAAAAAACAAAAAGTTTTTATTTTGTAAATATCTAAAATATACAAAATATAACACTTAATTTTATATGAAATACCAATCTATAATACTAAAAATATAATATTTGTATTTATAACTTACAATATCCATTCTTTATTTTACAATTTAATCAAGGATTACAATATAATATTATTTATATTGTAAAAATAACAATAGAAAACTAATTAATCTATAATGCATTTCATTATTTTACATTAACTCGTGTAATAATTACATTATTTACCAAATTTATTATTTTATAAATGCAATATAAATTCCATATTATTTTAAATGGCTTTTATTTAATGAGTTTAATCGACAACCAGATATACCCGTTATCTTTCAAGTTGCCTCTTTGTTGTCTGCACTCGCTCACCCCAGTCACATAGTTTGCTATGCTCCCGGGGATTTACTCCCTTGCCGTCACGATGCATCTTGAAATCCATTGGGTATAATGATTATGACAATTTATATTTTACACAATGATATCTTAATGAAAAATTACATTGTAAAAACATTCAAAACAATATAAGACCTATACTACAGACATTATTCAGTTTAATTGAATTGAAAATTAAAATCGTATATCGCTTTAGAAAAGTTAGATCATCCAATAAAATCATTTGGTAGGCCAATATTATCAGTAAATTTAATAAATTATGTTTTATTGCATTAGAATATTCAATTCAGAAAGTATCTTACGATACCGTATAGACACAATGGATTTATTCCATCATGACACATAAGATGAAGTTTAAGTCAGTGATCCTCATTATAATGTCTACCTGACACGAAAATTCGATACACCCGATCAGTCTGGCGTCATTAATTGACGCCAGACTAACCAATCCAAATTTCATATATAGATAAATATCAAAAATTATTTAACCAATAAAATAACTCACCCTTATAACAGATAACCGTACTTCCAACTAATATTTCCCGGTACGCAACTATATGTTAAATAAGGATAGATTATTTCTCCTTTTTGGCAAATTAACCTATTGGCAGAAAAAACAGCTATGAGCAATAGCAAAAGATCCTGGCGCTGTTTTTTACGATACTTGTACTCGTCTGCCTATACTTGTTACCGTTATTCGGTTGCAGCAGCACCTTTGAGCAGCATACTTCTGAATGAGATTATTCCTGCTTATCTCCTGACCCCCTGCATATCGTTGGTATCTCAGAAGAAAGATTACCCTCATGACATGGAGAAGCTGAACTTAGCATTCATCCGCTGCTAAACAGACAAAAATTTATTCCACACAACTAAAGAGGTAAGTTATGAACAACTTTAACCCCAAAACTTATCAACATACCCCCACTATCACTGTTCACGATAACCGTGGGCTGGATGTCCGTGAAATCCGTTATCACCGAGCTACCGCAGAAGAGAATGCTGACGTCCGTATTACCCGTCATCAGTATGATGCTCTCGGACACCTACGCCAAAGTATTGACCCACGCCTGTATGACGCCTGGCAGAAAGATAACTCGGTAAAACCCAATTTTCTCTGGCAGTATGATTTAACGGGCAACGTCCTACGTACAGAGAGTGTCGATGCGGGTAATACTGTCACTTTTCATGATATTGAAAACCGTCTTGTCCTGACTGTAACTGCAACGGGTGTCAAGCAGACCCGACAATATGAAGACAACTCTCTGCCCGGTCGTCTGTTATCCGTAACCGAACAAGAGCCAGAGGAAAGGGCATCCCATATCCCCGAACGTCTCATCTGGGCTGGAAACACATCGGCAGAAAAAGACCAAAATCTTGCTGGTCAGTGTGTACATCACTACGATACAGCAGGAGCGACCCAACTGAATCGAGTTTCCCTGACCGGAGCGGCTTTATCACAATCCCGTCAGCTACTGGTTGATGGTCAAGAAGCAGATTGGTTCGGGGATGATAAAAAGATCTGGGATAAGAAATTAAGTAGTGATGTATACACCACCGAAAACAAAACGGATGCTACCGGTGCTCTATTGACACAAACCGATGCCAAAGGAAACATCCAGCATCTGGCCTATAATGTGGCTGGACAATTGAAAGGCAGTCGGCTAACCGTGAAAGGCCAGAGTGAGCAGGTGATTATCAAATCCCTAACCTATTCAGCCGCAGGACAAAAACTACGCGAAGAGCACGGTAACGGTATCATCACCGAATATACTTACGAGCCGGAAACCCAGCGACTGATGAGTATCACAACCCGTCGTTCAACCGATAGCAAGGCTTTGCAAGACTTACGTTATGAATATGATCCGGTTGGCAACATAATCAGTCTCCGTAACGATGCAGAAGCGACCCGCTTCTGGCGCAATCAGAAAATGGTGCCAGAGAATATCTATACCTACGATTCCCTGTATCAGCTTATTAGCGCAACAGGGCGCGAAATGGCGAATATCGGCCAGCAGAATCAGAATCTCCCCTCTACAGCACTACCTTCCGATAACAACACTTATACCAATTACACCCGTACTTATGCCTATGACCTTGGTGGCAACCTGACCCAAATCCGGCATAGCTCACCCGCGAGCCAAAACAACTACACCACAGACATAACCGTCTCGAACCGCAGCAACCGTGCGGTACTGAATACCTTAACCACTGACCCGACCAAAGTGGATGCGTTGTTTCAGGCAGGTGGTCATCAGGAGACATTACTACCGGGACAAAACCTAAACTGGAATGCACGAGGTGAACTACAACAGATGACACCGGTAAAACGGGATAACCACACCGACAGTGGCAGCGACATAGAGTGGTATCGCTATGGCAACGACGGGATGCGGCTGTTAAAAGTCAGTGAACAGCAAACGCAGAATATCCTCCGGCAACAACGAGTCGTTTACTTGTCAGGATTAGAACTACGTACAACCCAAAACGGTGCTACCACAACGGAAGAGTTGCAGATTATTACAGTGGGCGAAGCCGGTCGCGCACAAGTGCGGGTTCTACACTGGGAGAGCGGCAAACCGGAAAATATCAACAATAATCAGGTACGTTACAGTTATGACAATCTAATTGGCTCCAGTCAGCTTGAACTAGATAGTGATGGGCAAATTATCAGTCAAGAAGAGTACTATCCATTTGGCGGTACAGCGCTATGGGCCGCAAGAAACCAGACAGAAGCCAGTTACAAAACGATCCGGTATTCTGGTAAAGAGCGGGATGCTACCGGACTGTATTATTACGGCTATCGGTATTATCAGCCGTGGGTGGGAAGATGGCTAAGTGCGGACCCGGCCGGTACTATCGATGGATTAAATCTCTATTGTATGGTGATGAATAACCCAGTTACGCTTGCAGATAATATGGGGCTCTCAAGTTTAGACTGGCTTGATCTAGCCATTGCGCAAAACAAACCTGATATTTCACCACTTTTGTATAAACAAAATCCAAGAGTTGAGCAGAGATACAAATATTTCACCAAAAGCACAGGTGAAATATTAAAAGAAACAGAAAGAAATGAGCAAAAAATAGAGGAAATGAAACAGCAAGAGCAAGATGCGAAAACACCAAATGAAGTAAAACAGAAACAAAAACAGAGAATAAAAGAATCCCAAAAAATGACATACACCAACGCAAAACTAAAAGGATATGCGGCCCATGCAGGTATTATGCATGATACTACCTATAAAGATAAATTTTTAAATCTGAGTGGTAGCTTAGGTGCAAAAAATACCTTCCCTGGTGTGCAACTTATCAGCGAAAAAGCGAAGCCCGGTTTCGAACAGTACCACCCCAATAAACTTCAAACCTCCAAACGTTGGAGGCCAAATATGGATCTTGGTAGCTATCGTGTTACTAATGAAAAAGAATTTATCGCGGGTATACAAAAAGCGTATAAAGAATCAGGCTCTGCATTACACCCACTAGTTGAACAGAGGATCAAAGCACATATTAAGGAAAACAAAAACATTTTACCTAAAATGGCCGGTATTGCGGGCCTGCATGCTGAAGTACAAGCCTTAAATTATATGGTCACTGAATTTTCTAAAAATGGAGGAAATATATCAAGTCATTTGAGTCAGACCTACATATTCACACAACGACTCGTTGGTGCAACAAATCAAGATTTCCCTGCTTGTCATAATTGTTCTGGAATATTGTCTGGCATAGAAAATGTCATGACAGGAAGAGTAGAAAATTACAGAAGAATGACACGTAGATACTCTGTAGCGTAATAACTTCATCCAGGGAAAGAATATTAAAAATATTCTTTCCCATTACAGGATCAGGCGTAGACATATTGATTATGCCATTCCTACCATGTTTGCCATGAATAAAAAAACAAGATAACAAACTGTTAAAAAATATAAAAAAAGAGAGATAGAATCTTTTATTTATTCGATATTTTCAATGTAAATTTCGAACAACCGATGGCTGACAAATCAACAGTGACTTCATGAATTTCAACACCATCAAGTCAAACCATTTTCCAATGTACAATTAACCTTCACTTAATATTCATGTAAAACATTCATGATGATATACTTTATATTCTGTATTTTTACGCTAATATAAAAATACATTATATACCCGTCATCTTTCAAGTTGCCTCTTTGTTGGCTGCACTCACTCACCCCGGTCACATAGTTCTCTATGCTCCCGGGGATTCGCTCCCTTGCCGCCGCGATGCATCTTGAAATCCATAGGGTATATATAATTTATGATTACTATTCATAAATGCAATTATTTCATAGGCAACAAACCATCCAGAATAGTAATAAAATACTGTAACTAACAGATCAATAAAAATCATCCAAACAAAACAATATCAAATAAAAATATATTTATTATGGTTATATTCCTATGGTAATTATTAGTTAGGCTATTGCATTTATCACAATAAAAATAGAAATATCAGAGAAACTATTGTTATTTCTATAATAATCATCCATTTTATCCATTAACCAGGAGTTGAAGATGAGAGAAACTGAAGAAAAAGGTGAAATGCTTGGAATTAATAATCATTATTTTTTCGTTATTAATCTTACCAATGAAAACTTAATCGGTGATGTGATTTGGAGCAGTTCTGGAAATACGAGCACTCTCAATGTTGATGGGTTACATCCAGCAACCGCTTCACTTATCCAAGAATTCTATCCAGAAAGTTGGAAAAATGATTATTGGCAATGGACGGCAAAAGGGAGAAGATATCAATTAAATTGTTATGACGATGATATCTATGTCGCTGTTGTGATTAGCGATTTTGGCATTAGTGTATTACCCACTGGCACCAGCCCGGATGCATGGAAATGGTAGCTTTTCTTCCACTTCATTATTTATGTAAGAAAAATGCATCATGTGGAAAATATCGATAGCACTCTTACATAAAGACAAGCTCGCAAGTCGACAAAACAAAGATCGTGATGGCATCACGATCTTTGTTTAATCGAATTAAAATCTTACCCTGGGAAAATTCTTGAACTTTATTATCCTCAATCACAAGCTCGCCTATGTTGTTCGTTGCCCCAGATTACCAAATTAAGTGATTTATCCTACCATTCACAATCGGCACTCTAGGGCGGATTTTTCCTAATAATCGTTCTTGTCCACTCGATCCTTTAAGGGGCTCGCCCCTAATTTTTAGCAAACAAAACCGAATTTTAGCAAACCCAATAAAATCACTAAACTTTTCGAACCCTCAGCAGAAAGTCCAGATAATCATCAGAATTTACTCTATATTTGCAACTATATACTTAATAGAAAGAACAATTAAACATGTATAGGATAAATACCCATATAAATTACTCATCCGTAATCATTTATTTAGGGTAAATTATTATCAGACAATCCCTCTTTCTCACTCCATTTTTTTAGTAATAATATTCTATCTTGTATATATCTTTCAGACAATACTTCCAGTTTCTCTATTTTTCCTACTTGTAACTTAAGAAAATTATGACTGAATTCACACCAAGAAACTAAAAAGAATTCATTATTGAAAAAGACCGACAGTGGACAGGTCGTCTTCACAGTATATGTATTATTTAAATCAAGAAAAGTTATCACTATTTTTGATTTATGGTATATCGCTCTTCTGATATCAGATAACATTAAGTTATTATTTGTAACTTTGCTGTAACCTTCTGTTTTTACAAACATTGGCGAATAATATAGTTGATCACGCTGTTCTTCAGGCAATACTGCGGCAATCTTAGATATAAAGCTATGAGCAGACTTAGCCAAAACAACATCATTCTGTTCAATAACCCACTTATTGCCCAAAACTAAGGCATCAATTTCATCCATCGTAAACATTAAAGGAGGTAACATGAATCCGGGCCGTAATATATAGCCCAAACCGGGTTCACCCTCTATATTTGCCCCCTGACTATTTAATAAAGCAATATCTCGATAAAGCGTGCGCAAGCTTACATTTAAATCACTAGCGAGTAATTTACCACTGACAGGATACCTTCTTTGTCTCAAGTATTGCAATAATACTATAAGTCTTTCGGTTCTTGACATTTCCGTACTCCTCATTTTAATAAAAATCAAATAGGAAAGGCTTTACTGAATAAATAGTATTGAGTTACTAGCCAGTTACCCAATATATACCCGTTATCTTTCAAGTTGCCTCTTTGTTGGCTTCGCTCTCTCACCCCGATCGCATAGTTCACTATGCTCCCGGGGATTCGCTCCCTTGCCGTCGCGATGCATCTTGAAATCCATAGGGTATAGCTATTTATTCTTAATTATCTATCATGGAACAATGGCGAGATTTCTCTATAAAACCATCAACTCGAAATCCTATATTTAATATAGCCCTCAATTGTCAGGATTGACGAAAATATTATTGCCGTCTTACATAATTACCAAAATCTGTCAAGAATAAATGTTCGATGCATTACGCCGAAACAAGGTTGAAGTAAGTGTCTAACATCATACATAGCGCAAATATTTAAAAGTTTAATATACTGTTAATTAATACAAAAAATAAAATTCACACTCAACAAGATAACTTATCATAAGTAAACTTACTATGTATTAATGATATAAGAAAACACAAATATTAAAGTCAATTCTCATATTGCCAGTTAATACCTCAGCAGAAAAAGTATGGCCTTATTATTCTGACATATCGCTTCGTAATGCCTGGGAAGATGTTTTGATTTTATTACTAATGTAAAAGAGCAGCGGAACTAAAAGGCATACCCAAATAGGTCTAACCTTAACTTCTGTTGAAAAAATAAATTTCTTTAGACAAGATAAATAATCCTTAGCTTATCTTTAATTTATTTTTAATATCAGATTATTAATATCAACCGATAATATAACATAAGCACACTATTGTGTTTACTAAAGATAAAGGCAAAACCAATATTTACCCATAACAATACCTCAGTTGGTTAATAACTTTATGTTTTAGATTTGATAATTATTTTTTCTGTCAATAATAATCATCTGGATAATCTAATGAATCTGTGAAAATTTTTATAACTCTATATAAGAACAGTTATTCACAGCCTGATGTTCATACTTTAACCCTATTTAACGCCCATCCCATTAGACTATTTCATTTCCCATTTTTTATAAAAAGAGTGAACCAAGACAATACTTAAAAAAAAATGTTAACTTTTAAATACATGTTAGTACATCTCAAATAAGAAGAAATGCAACTCATTCTCATATACTATATATACACAATGATTCTTGCATGCTGTCTACATTCACTATTAACTTACAAAATAATAGTCCACAATAATGAGTTCTAATGGAATAGGCAGTTATACCTGTTATCTTTCAAGTTAGCCTTTTTTATAGCCATTTAGCCAAAATTGTTCACTAACCCAATCTGAAACTTGTATCATATATTCGTTTATTTTATTTAAGCAAACATGAGCCTCTGATTCATAACATAATAACTTATGATTATCACCCCATAATTGATCTAATTTTTTCACTTTATCGATCGGAAATATATCATCTAACTCACCATGAACAGTAAAAACCTTGGTTTTACAAGGTAAAGAGATATCCAATTTAATTTCGTCAAAAATAGACTGCATACGACTATTATCTTGCATAAATGCAAACTGGAAATCTTCTTTAAGCCTTCTTGGCAACTTATCAAACTCTGCTATTTCAGGCCCACCGGATAAATTGACGATACAACAAAATTTATCGCCAATTCTTTGCGCAACGCGTAGAGCAAAATAACCACCAAAACTAATTCCTAAGAAACAAAGAAGATCACTATTAATTCTGGTATCATCTTCTAATAATTTAACTATAGAACTAATATATAATTCCATATCGATAGCTATTGGCGATTTTCCAAGATTTATTCCCTGTCCTGGTCCATCAAATATAGCTACCGCCATATTTTTCCCTAAGAAAAACTCGGCCAAAGATAATATTTCAATTTCAGTCATTGAATCCAATCCATTGGATAAAATAACACAAGGCAAAGGATGATTCTCTTCTTCTTTATACCCTTTAGGGAATATAAGGAAGAACGGCATATGAAATTTATCGACGACAATATATTGGTGCTCAACCAGCAAATCACTATATTTTATACTAGATAAAAAACATGAACGAATATACTCTCTGAGCTGTATCTTTCTACTCCTATCACTAAAATACATAAATTCTGCCCAATGATAACAGGCAGCGGCACTCCTCAAAGCACGAACATGACTGACTTCACTCTTAGCCGAGTTAGCGATATTAATATAGCTATCACCCACTTTTGACCAATTAATCATCCATTCATACCAAAACTCTTCAGAGGATAAGTCTAAGTTTCCCACCGGAAAATGACTCAATGCCGCAACAACATCTCCCCAATGAACTTGGGGAGCATATTGAGAATTTAGGAAAAATAGTCTTGGCATAAAATAACCACAAGTAGCAAGAAGTTCTGGCGAAATTCTATTGGGTTTATTTTTATTATTCATCTTATTTTCCTTTGATTTACTAAATACGAGTGTCTAACCACTCTTTGCAAGCAAAAACCATTTTCTCACTATTTTCTGAAATAGCATTTTTTACTATCTCTTGTTGTTTCACTTTATCTTCCGTACCAAATTTAACTGCACATAAATCATGATTTAACTCAACATCATGACTAGAAACAATGAACGAACCACTTCCTTTACTTAATATACGCCATGAGCCACTATGGGACTTTAATACTAAAGGCGGCTCTGGTTGAAAATATTCAATCAATAAATTATCCGCATCACAGAATCGTATACTACGGAAAGTCTCATTTCCATTTGGTGTTGATACTTCCATATTAAATTCTTGATGTTTATCATCATTATAAATAACTTTTACTGAATCACAATGCGGTAATATCTTGCTCCAGTCATCGATATTTAAAAAGATCTTATAAACATCATCAACCTGGTGAGGAATATAATATCCCGCAGTAAAAGTTAATAAATTTGATTTTTTATGACTTTCTACCTGGCTTTTTATACTATCCATCTCCATTCGAGTATTATCATTGATAAATGAGATAATAAAGGAATTAGCCTGGTCATGATTATCAACACCATCAACGATACCACTGACATCTTCCAATAAACCCCAGTTCCTTTGTACTGTTAGAATACAGCGTTGATCATTAATAGGAATGATTTGCCATCTGCCATTCATTGTTTTTAATAATGGCATCGGTGTAGGCATAACATAATCAATCCGGTAAATAGCATCAAAATAATATCGCTGCGTTTGCCAACTTACTGCTTTATTATTTTGTTTTGCTTTGATTTCAACCAATTCTTCGTTACCTGATCTCTTTAAAACTTCTGCACCATCACAGAATGAAAAAATATCTGTCCAACAAGAGACATCTTTAACCAAAGTATAAACCTGCTGTGCCGGCGCCTCACATACGACTGAGTGAGTAATCGTTCCTTTTAATACTTTTCCCACGCCCTCTGTTGATTCGACGATATTTTTTATATTATTGAGCTCTTTAACTGAATTAGTATCAATAGCTTTACTAATAAATTGGTGCGCCTGCTCTATTGTTTCAACACCATCAATTAACCCGGCTATTTCAGACTCAAGATCATATAAATGCTCCAACAACAGCACACATTGCTGAGAATTGATTTTAACCACGCGCCATGACGTTTCCATTTCTTTAACTAATGTCATTGGGGGATTCAGTTTTGATTTTATACTGAATGTTTCTGGATAAAATTTACGATTTGATTCCCATTGCATTAAAATATCGTTAAGTAAAGCTTTGACCTCTATTTTTTCACCCTCGTTATCCCTAAAGAGAGCTTTTACTTCCTGGCAAGGCTCAAATATTTCCGGCCATTTGTCAGAATTTAAAATGATTTGATATACATTTTCTACCTGAGCATTACAAATAATTGAATGTGATTCTACATAATTCATTATTGATTCCTCAATGTAAATAGTTTTTTAGGATCGATTGACTTAATTAACTCTGCTTTCAATATCTTATCATTATGGCTCTTTGGAAAGTATTCATCAGTAACATAGAACCAGTCCGGCCACTTTTCCCGACTTAATTTACGACTTAAAAATGATGAAATAATATCTTCAATTTCAGGTAATGATTTCTTCGATATCTCGCCACTCATACAGGCAACCGGTTGATCAATAGCAACACCATTTTCATGGAAAGAAAAACCAACAACCGTAGCCACATTCACATTGGGTATCCGGGATAAAATAGATTCAACTTCTTCAGGATAAATTCTATGTCCGTTAGCACTCATAAAAGTATTTTGCTTACGTCCTTTTAAAATTAAATACCCCTCTTCATCTATATAACCGAGATCACCGGTGGAAAACCACTCATCAGGAGGCGTTATTTCTCCAGAAAGGACGTCATAATATCCTTCCATAATACTTTCACCCCTTATTATAATTTCTCCAATATTATCAGATGAGCCTATAATAGGTTTAACCGCTACCTCCAATGTATTATCAATTTTGCCAACACAATAAATTGAATTGAGATATCTTTTATCAAGATGATCTTGCTCATCTACCCAACAGAAAGGACCATAAGTTTCACTTAACCCATATCCCTGCATCCATTCACAGCCAATTAATTGACGCCCTTTCTCCAGTACGCTAGGCGGCATAGCTGCGGCACCATAAGCAACAACCTGTAAGTCAGAGAGATCGATATTATGTTCTGCGGTTGATTTAACGAATAACTTCATCGATTCTGGGCGTAACATAATATGAGTTATTTTATTGCGAGCAAGATAATCAGGCCATCTCTCTACATTTCTGTCTTCCGGTATAAAAAGTGTTGATTGATGTAATAATGAACCGAAAGAAAAAATCACTCCCGTTGTATTATTCAACAAACCTGACATGAATATTTTAGCATCTTGAGTAAACTTTAATTTCTCTGTCACCGAATAAATTCGTCGACATACTAATGATTCTGAAATACTAATGGCTTTCGGTTTACCTGTACTTCCACTGGTGAACAGGACAATAAAGTTAGCAATAGATTGCGGAGAATAAGTTATCATTGGAGTTTCCGCGATACCATCACTGACCCGGATCTTATGATCTGAAATATCAATCACATTAATGTTGTTTTCTTTTAATCTTCCAACAAAATGTTTATCTTTTTTAAGGTAAACCACAAAATCGTATTTCACTTCATTGGTAAAATTAATCCATTCATCGATTGTCGCTGATGATAAATTATAGGGCATTAATAAATGCAGCCCCATAGCACTAGCCGCAGCTAAAAAGAAAATACCTAATTCATCATGTTCAAATATAACAATGACTTTATTACCTTTTTTAACTCCTCGACTAAGTAAATCATCAATTAAATGGGAAACAGAAGATATTACCTCTTTTCTTGTATAGTGATAATCCTTAGTGATAATACAATCATGATGTAAGTTATCACGCCCTGAATGTAACAACATAGAGATTAGTTTCATTTCTGTTTCCCTTTAATTAGCAGTTAATTTTTATCATTTAAACTTGATGAGACGAAATCAAGAACCGCTCTTCCTGTTTCCCAATGACTGAATTGACTTTTCGTCACGGAAATACCGAACTCTTTCTCAATCTCTTTTGCCAAATCAGCTAATTCCGTGGAATCCATATCATAGGCATCAGCAAGGTTTACATCCATATTGAAATCATCAATATTAATGTTAAGAAAAAGAGACAAAATCGTTTTTATTTTTACTTCTGGATTATTATTCATATATTTTTCCTCGCGTAATTACATATTTTAGAGATTAAATAGCTGAAAAACTCAACGCACATACATGACCTTGGTTACTGAAACGCTGAATTATTATTTGGTTAGCATTTGAAAACTCATTAATTTTATTAGATTGTTGTTCCCCATCCCCATGACTTTCTGACAAGAATGATGACGCCAGGACTGAATCAATCACGCCACTAACTGAAAATTGATTATTCAAATAAGGCCTCAGATTTATAAATGATGTTTTTATCTCTTTATTTGAGAAAGCCTTACTCGTTATTTCTTTTTCATCATCATATATTCCATCCATAATAAACACAGCATTCTCATTATGGTTGAATAGTTCAGCGGTATATTCTAAGGTATTATTTCTTGTATTTTTATCAGGTGCAAAATAATCAACAAAACCAGTTAATTCACACAATATCGAAGCACCACGCTCTAAAGCGTGTTGTCTCTCTTCCAGCACCAGAAATGCCGCGCCCTCCGAAAAATCTCCTGGCCGTTTTTCGCCAAAAACCTCAGAGTGTTTCTGGTTTGACGTTTTCTCCAGTAAATTTTTAACTAATGGGCTGGAAAGATGTTCCGACGCACCACATAACATCACTTCCGCAACACCATTAGAAATTGCTTCCGCCGCATAGCCTATTGCTTGCATCCCTGCCACATCGGAGGTAGAAAACGTCTTAGATTGCGCACTAAAACCATAAAGCAGTGACAATTGCCCTTGAAGTGCCGCAGGGAACCATGCCGTGGCAACATAAGGTCCCATTCCCTTTATGCCTTCAATATGGAGCGCTTTAACTTCATCCTCAATATGTTGCCATCCACCAAAACAGTTTCCGACATATATTCCAACGCGATTAGGATCAAGCTTATCTACATCCAATCTACTCGCTTTTAATGCCATTTCAACGGCGACGATACCATAAACCGAAAATTCATCAATTTTACGTCTTAAGCGGTTATTGATATATTTCGCGCCATCGAAATCACTCAATGTTCTTATTACAGAACTTGCGGTCGTATTATTTTTCGATTCTTGGCCCAATAACTTCTGAATGACTTTTGATTTTATAGCGGTGACATCATCGCCATCAGGATGTATCGCACCAACACCGGTAACGACAACTCTTTTACGCATTGTCTACTGCCCTCATAACAATAACACTGTGAATACCAGAAAAACCACTTGATAATTTTAACGCGGTCTTAATTGGATATGAGCAACCTTGATTAGGAATATAATCTAAATCGCAATTAGGATCCGGCGTTTGATAATTAATTGTTGGGTGAACATACTGCTTTTCTATTTCAAGACATAATGCTACAGACTCTATCGCATTAGCGGCAGCTAAAGCATGACCTGTCATTGACTTTAATGAGTTAATTGGAATATCAAATGCACTTTCTCCCAGAACAAACTTAATCGCATTTGATTCGTTAATATCATTTTGCGCTGTAGAGCTACCATGAGCACTAATATAATTTACCGTTGATGGCGATATCTGGGCATCCTTCAACGCCATATCAATACATCGTGCCATTGCCATTCCATCCGCGGGTAAGTCAGTCATATGATAAGCATTATTGACGGATGCATACCCTGCTAATTCAGCATAGATATGTGCTCCACGCTGCTTAGCGTGTTCATAAGACTCTAAAATTAATATTCCACACCCCTCAGCAATCACAAATCCATCCCGCTCAAGGGAAAAAGGGCAAGTCGCTGCTTGCTGATTTTCCAACTCTCTTGATGATAGTGCCCCTAAAGCTTCAAAAGAGCCGATAGAGAGTGGACAAAGTGGCGCTTCACTTGCGCCAGCCAGCATAATATCCGCTCTGCCATAACGGATATGCTCCATCGCAATGCCCAATGCATCAAGTCCTGCCGCGCATCCGGTTGATATGTTACTGACGGACATAGACGCACCATATTTTTTCGCAACAGAAGTTGCGGCAGAGCTGAAATCAAAGCTGTCATAATCTTCTGATTTAATTAAATCAGGGTGAATATTCTCTTTGCCCCCTTTAGTGATCCTGAGTAAACACTCTTCCATTCCCGCAGCATCGGCAATCGCTGTTGCTATCGCAACACCAAAACGCCGGCCATCAATGTCTGAGGGTTTTAAGTTTGCATCTTGCATTGCCATCTCAGAGGCTTCTAGCGCAAACTGAAGATATTTACGCTCACTTTTCAGAACAAATTCTTTGTTATTGCCATCACTACCGTAAACTTGTCCTATTGCTCCGCTTTTAAAGCCAAATTTTTCTCTTCCCCACTCATATTTACTCACTCCCGATTTCCCGTTATGAATATTGTTCCAAAATTCATTAACGCCAACACCTGTCGGTGCAACAACACCTAGCCCTGTCACCACAACTCTACGTGGTTGAGATTCATTTCTGTTATTTATTATCACAATAATTATCTCGATAGAAATAGAATAAACATTTACTCAGGCAAGTTTTATTAATATAAAAGTTACCCATTTTCATTTAAGAAAATCATTATCTGTAAGTAATGATATTAAACTACTTTATTTATCTATAAAATCATATTTGTCATATATATTTGATTTTCATCTCCTAACCAAAATTCTTTAAAATAAGCACCAAATCATCACTCTATTTAAATACTTATTTGGTTCTTCACTGTTCTTTCATCTATTTAAGCTGCAAGAATAATATGAATACTCCAGTCTAAACCAAACTAAGTTAACTCCCTTCGCTCTGCACATGGATAGAATAATTAAGCTTTTTATTAATATCTCAATTTATTCTTAAAAATCATCCAGAAAGGAGATGACAAATTTATTATCATAGAGCCGACATACCCGCTCACAGTACAGTACAATATAACCAAACAACATAGCCAAGATAATATATCTTTTGCTAACTTATATCTTATATATCGCCTTGATCATGGGAATTTTCGATCAAACGGCGTATCTACTCTACCTCTAGTCATTAATTTACACTGAGCTGTATCTTTGTGGATTCGATACAAATAAATCATGCAATACACAACTCATACCTTAAGCACCTTCTTTTAAATATCTAAGACATGCTCAGGCATATTGGACATTAGATTTAATTGTATGATCTTGAAGTCTCTTTTCTGCTCATATTTCCCCGTCCTATCATATAGTTATATATTATTATAATATTGCAACCACTCGACTCCATGAAGCATCTGCTTTCTCTAATTTTATTGGAAAGCAGCACACTTTAAACCCATAAGGTTTAGGAATACTGGTTAAATTACAAAGCCGTTCTATCTGTAAGTAAGGATAATCCCGTCCGATAAAATGAGATGGCCATAAGCAATCTTTATTCCCAGTTTTCTTATAGTCGTTAATCATCTCTATAAATGGCCGATCAAAGCTAAATGCATCTGTCCCAATAATCTTTACCCCTTGCTCTACTAACCATTGAACAGCGCTACTTTCAATCGCTCTATAGTGAGTAAAATAGGATTTTGCCCCCATAAGTTTATCAGCTCCGGTATTGATAAGGACAATATCATTTTCTTTTATTTTATAATTAATTTTTTTTAATTGACTTTCTACAGATTGCTTATCAATTGATTGATTATCATGACTAAAATCGAGTAACACACCATGACTATAAAACCAATCCAAAGGAATATCAGTAATTGTTGCTGGCTGATCTTGCCCTTCATGCCACCCATAATGATAAGGAGCATCAATATGCGTTCCGGTATGCGTGGTCAATTGATAATACATCAGTGATAATCCCATACCATCAGGAAAATCATTGTGATCAATGATCAACTTTTTACGTTTAAACAGTTTTACAAAGGCTCTTTTCCACCATGAACTGGTATGGAAATACAAATAACTCTCACCTAATTTATTGGCTCCTTCTTTATGATCAACGATTCCCCTGGTTACTTTCTCAGGTTCCCAAAAATCACAGTCTATAGGAACACTTAAGTCAATAATATTACTCATCTTTGTTCCTTATAATGTCGGAATAGTTTATTTCCTTGATATTTGGTGTAGAAATTACCTTCTTTTGAGATAAGGCACAAACAAATTGCTGATGATGAATCAATAACGTGTTCGCCTCTAATTCTTTCATATCTTTAACAGAATCAGGGTTATTAGCCAATAATTTCTCATGTAAAGTCGAAGCAAATAATTTAATATATGCTTCAAGTCTAACCCAATAGTATAATGTCATTAAATGATAATAATTCTGAAATCCGGGACTAACTCCTAATCGTTGCTTTAACATTACACCTTTCATATATTCCAACTCCCTATCCTTAATAAAACGTTCAATAATTTCAGAAAATTTTATCTTAGAAGGAGTGACTTCAATATCAACACCTATTTCACTTGAGCTAAAACCGATGGCACAATAGTTTCCTGAAGCGCTCAGTGAAAAATAATATTTGAAGTCTTGCTCCGTGGATATATAAGGTTTACCATTATCATTCGTTATGATTTCATAATCAGATAAATATTGACTTAAAACATAACGTAATGCAGCCCGTCTAAATATAAATTTTTTTCTTCTATCCGCTAAACAAATTTGATTATGGCGAACTATATCAGAACGGTGAATTAACTGTTCAATAGACACTAAATCAATATCGTCGATTTTTATAATCCAAAGATCAAAAAAATCAGATGATAAAGAAATACCGCCCATAATTAGTAATTACCTAACCCACCACACACATTAAGTGCTTGAGCGGTTACAGCCCCGGCGAGAGGGGATGCAAGATAAGCAACCATTTCAGCCACTTCATTAGGTTCAACATATCTTCCGATAGGAACACGCTCTTCTACCCTTCTTTTCGCCTCTGCTACATCAGTGCCCCAAATTCTGGCGTAATGTTCTCTAACACGTTCCGCCATTTCACTCTCAACAAACCCAGGACAAACTGCGTTAACCGTAACACCTGAACCATTGCGTGCTAATTCAAGCCCCAGGGATTTAGTCAGGCCGACAACACCATGCTTAGAAGCAGAATAAGGCGCACCATGAATAACACCTTGTTTCCCACCGGTTGAGGCAATATTGATAATTCTGCCGCCAGATAACATTAATTTTCTTGTCAAAACTTCATGTATAACAAAATAAGTGCCATTTAAATTAACATTTATGACATTTTGCCAAGTTTGTGGGCTTATTTCAGCAGTAATACCTCCACCAGAAATTCCAGCGCAATTCACAAGTACTGTCAGCTTATTATCTTCAAGCTCCAGTTGGTCAAACGCTTTTTTAACATCTTCATGATTAGAGACATCACAAACTATTTTCTTTGCAAATTGACTACCATATTTATTGCGTAACTTGCCAATTGCACTATCAAGACGCTCAGGAGTACGCGATAATAATATTGGTTCAAAACCATCCTCAGATAATCTTTCTGTAATTGCGAAACCAATATCTCCTGTCGCGCCGGTAATAAAGGCATATTTCATCTGAACTATTCCTATCGTTATTTATACCCGTTATCTTCCAAGTTGCCTCTTTGTTGGCTGCACTCGCTCACCCCAGTCACATAGTTACCTATGCTCCCGGGGATTCACTCCCTTGCCGTCGCAATGCATCTTGAAATCCATAGGGTATATATTATTGCTATTCACGGAAAAACACGATTACCCCTAACAAGCATTATTCATAAACTAGTGACAGTTTTTGTCAGCATTTACGAAAAATATTAACCGCTTCACGTAAAAATCAATAATATACCGGTGTTACATTTGCAAAAAATTATAATACCAGATTACTTTATAATTTCACTATACAAATTCATATTTTCTGGCTAATCAGAGAATAAAATAAATGTTCAGCAATAATCACCGTATTTAAAAAAGGTTGAAAACCATGATGTTATGGATTAACCGTTAGGTTATATTTTCATAGAATGACAATAGAATAGGAGGGGCAAAGTACAACATAGAGAAACCTGAAAGCTTTCATCACCCATTACCCAAACAAACTTATACGCCTAATTAACCCGATTGTTGGCGACGAGACATATTCCAAGCACGTGCTCTTACCATCAGTATGTCAAACCGTTTAAAACCAGTGATATGCCAAAGTTAATCACCAGCTGGCTTATGTGACAGTTTAATGTATGTCTGATTCCTCTATAGAATATAACTTTTGGTTATATTGAATATAATCAAGAAATATATTCCAACAACGTTATTAAAAGGAATCAAATATATAGATCATAATTTACCAACATTCTTTATAAGCATAGCTTAGATCTTAATTTTATAACAAATAATTCGCTTATTAATAAAAATCCTTACCGGATATTTATTATATTCACGCGGATTTTATTATTTTATCTACAAAGACAGTCACCATACTGATGTGGCACAGTAATTTTGGTCACCGTAATAAAGGTGATATTTTCACTTCAACAATCAAACAGGTGACATGATGAAAAGAAGTTTTATCCCTGAATTCAAACGGGAATCTGCCCAGTCACTCCTTGACCAAAATTACAGTATTATGGAAGCTGCTAAGGCGATGAATGACAGTGAAAAAAACAGAAAATATACTAGGCAGTGTCCCTCAATTAAATAATCGTCTTAAGAAATAAACGGATACAGCCTAATTTCACCATAGCTATACAGTTTCTTGCGGTTTTTTCATAACGTGTGCCAATGCGACGATACTCTTTGAGTCGACCTAAACCTCTTTCTACAACATTTCTTCTTCGATAGGTTTCATGGTCGAATTTAACCCGTCCATCTGTTCGGGCTTTTTCGTTTGATTTATAGGGAATTATCACTTTTATTCCCTGACGTTTTAACCGGTTGCGTAATGAGTGGCTGGCGTAACCTTTATCAGCAATCACCGCTTTTGAACGCCGTTTCATAAAACCGTTTTTACGCTGAATACCCAGACCATCCAGCAGGCGTATTGCATATTGACTTTCGTGACATTGACCGGCACTGAGTACCACATTCAGTGGGTGTCCTTTTCCATCGACCGCCAGATGGATTTTGGAACCATAACCCCCCTGAGAGCGACCTAGGCCATGGTCTCCGGTGATATCGGGATGTTTTTTTGGGCGCCAGCCGCACAATGTGCCGCACGAATGTTACTGCCATCCAGTGATATGGCTGACCAATCAACTAAATCTTGCTCATCCAGTATTGACAATAACTTATTGAAAATGAGATTAATTATTCCTGATTTTGACCACCGATTAAAGCGGTTATAGACGGTCTTCCAGGAACCATAACGTTCGGGTAAATCTTATGAAAATAAAATCACGTTTCACAGAAACTAAAGATGAATTGCTGAGTTAACATATTAAGTGTAATAGGTATGATAGGTGTTCGAATTGGTTGGATGTACTCAGTGAAAAATGAAGGGTCGCATAAGGCAAAAGTTTGACCGCTTCTGACGTAATTGTTAATACCTTTCTTGTTATCTTGATGCTCCTATCGCCTGCAAGGATCACCTTCGGGTGGCGAACAAAAACTCCCATAGCCTGCAAGGGAGTGCAGCGCCGGACTTCAAGCCGGTAATGGGCATGGCCCGGCAGCACGGTTTTACTCGCCTGAAGCTGACGGGCGCGAAACATCGGATGTAACAGCTCATGCAATGCGGCGTTCGGAGCATCAGGCTGTTGTGCCAATAACGCCATCAGTTGATCACTGCCCAAATTAGAGATCATTAAGATTACGGTATGACGAAAATCGATCTCGCGCCCCTCACCGTCGCGCATAAAGCCGCGATCAATATCCCCCCTCAGCGGCTCTGGCTGTGATATCCAGCGTAAATTTGTCCAATACGTTCTGCAAAGCCGATGATAATGGCTGAGAATTAAGCGCATATTTATCTGTGTCGCTATCCTCAATTTCAGCGATTGATCCATCCGCCGTCAGACACGCCGCTATCTCCATCTCCGGGCGCTCGTCCGATTGTTGATCCAGCAACGGGCGCAAACGTTGTAGTTGCGTCACATTCAAGTTGAGTAACGGCCAGGTATGGTGAATACGTAACCAAGCCGGTTGGCCGCGCAGCACCTGCAAAAGATGCACCGAGCGAATAGATTCATTACCCTCTTCCAGAGAAGCAACACACCAGGCAACCTGTAACAAACTACACAGGTCGCTTGATAACCGCGGGCGTTGATTGATGCTATGTGGCAAACGGTTAATTGTAGTCAGCAACGACTGCCATAACACATCCATATCCCACTCATAACGTCGAGCAATCACCGTAATATCGCCTTCGCCGCCCTCAAGCAGCTTGAGTAACCAGTGTTCCACCGTGATTTCAGCATGTGCCCGTGTCTGGCAAAATGCAGCGGCAGCTTCCAATGCCCGCGCACAATAGGAGTTTAAGCGGCATAATAGTGCAGTAAATACGGTATCCATATTAAAGTCCCAGTTGTCATTGAGAAGTTAGGCTACATTCAACAAGTGAGCAGTATTTCGCCATAGCTATCGCCTAACGAATGCTTACCCGTCGCTTGTTGTTTGAAATGCCCCCATTCTCAGGTAAAAATTTATCTGTCTGGCGAGGTTATCCCGGCCAGTTTTACGTTTAACAAACACTTCATCCACTGAATTAAAAGAGTTGCCATACCCGCGTATGGCAGTCTGTTAGCGTGTTAAGTCTGATTCCGTTCATGCCAAACATCAGAGTGAATGGTGTTGACGTCTTCATCAGCCCAAGTGATTTTCTGGTCGTTGGCAGGCGACCACCCTCGGCGGCATCAGACTGATTTCAACCCTACGATTGACAGCACGCCCCGCTGCGGTTGTATTGGTAGCGATCGGCCGCGTTGCACCTTCACCTTTTATGACAAAGCAAGTCGGCGATACATCACTGGTTTGTAATATCCAATCTCGTACTGCTTTTGCCCGCGCCAGCGACAGTACGCGGTTTTTTGCAGCATCACCGGTTGAATCAGTATGACCCGTTATCACCACCATCCAGCCCGGTTTAGCTTTAATCTCGATCAATGCGTTCACCAGCACTTTGGCCGCTTCTGGCTTAAGACGTGACTGTCCAACGTCAAACAGTGACATGCTGCTCAGGTTCAATGTCTGTGGCAACGGCTTGCCACTCTTCGGTACAGGAGGCGAAGATACCGGTAACACCGCATGGTTGATCACAGCCATCAATGGCGTATAAAGGCGATCACCTAAATAGAGCCCTAACCCTAAACGCACCGGCTCGCCATCACGTTGATATTTTTCCAGCAACGTCGCATCGAGCTTAAGTTGATGGTAAGCCTGAACTTTTGCGTCGCTATCTTTCACGTCAACTACCTGATAATGCTGTAAATCACTGCGTATCTGGCGTAACAGGCGCAAGTTGTTCCAGACACTGGAGGCCAACGCCAGACAAACAAACCCGCTCAGTAGGCCGATGCCCCAGATGACCGTTCGTCGGTGCGGTGTATGGCCAACATGATGTGGCAACAGGCGTAACATAGCATTGGGAAACGGCGATAAGTTCACCGCCTCAGCAATGCTGTGGCTAATGCGGGGTAAAGTGGTACGATCGACCAGCCATTTCGTCCATAAGCTGTCTGCCTGTGGCGTTTGTGGCAAAAACGTCAGCGCCATTGCTATCGGGTAACAAGGCCGACTGGCCAGCTCCAGGGATCGACATTCGTTCAAGATGTTTTCTACCATCCAACGTTGCCATGCCGCCGCCACAATCGCTTGTTGTAAACGTGTGACGCGTTGCTGTGCATCTCCTTCGGTCAACCAGATATTCATCCCAACAGCGGCATGTTTTTCTCCCCATACCGTCATTGTCGAGCTATCTGCCTGTAGCTCGAACCACGGGCTAATATCGCCATCAAGATAGCTGGCGATCAATACTGGTGTATGACAAGCGGTCAGCTGAGTAACACGATCAACCTGATAGCGAAGTTCCCTGATCTTTGCCGCCATCACCGCGTGATCCCATTGCTGTTCAGGAAAGAGTGTTAATAACACGCTGATCTGGCTACACCAATCAGGTCTGGCTGCAATAATCGCTTCTACCAGCGTACTCATCTCACTTTGTTTCGGCACACAGATAAAACAGCCCTGTGGCGTGAAGCGTACCGGTTCTTCCGCAAACAGGGTTGCCACGCTATCTCCGCAGGTTAGCACCACAGGCTGGCGCCACGAAGCAGCAGGTAATGCCGCCATCAAACGGCAAATACTGGCCTGATGGGATATTTCAAGTGTGGTACATCCCACCCACCACCAGGCAATCACCGTTACCATCAAGATCGCAGCCAACCACAATGCAACTGATACATTCCCTAACGGGAGAAAAAATAGACATAACAGCGCCGCCAGAACACCAGCTAAAAGCCACAACATTCGTTTTAATACGCAACTCAATTTGCTCTCCTTAGCCTTACCCAACAGACAAATATTGCTGAAGGTAGAGACGCAGACCGCACCACACTAAAGTTACTCCGGCTATGGCCAAGCATCCCCAAAACCACGGAGAGCGTGCACGCCAACATTGGCCCTGATGACAGTCTGCATTGACGCGTATCATCTGATGGGGTTGCACCACCATCACCCCGGCACGATCAGTCAAGATATCCAGTAATGACTGACGTTCCTGAGAAATTTTTTCCAAGTCACCCCCCTGAAAGCCCAATGCCAATACACGCTGGAAACCCGCTAATACCAGCAGAGAGGGTTGTGGTTGATTCAACACTTGACGTATACGTTCAAACAGCCGTTCTCCAGCATGGTTGCTATTGCAAAATAGTGTCTGCAACGGCGTTTTCGACCAAGTTTCATAGCCATTATTCCGCTCAGGGCGTCTGATTATGGTTTCATCCAGCAACGCACACAAGGCATAGATGATGTGAGCCATGTGCTCTTCGCTGATACCACTTGCACTTAATTGCTGCCAAGCCTCTTCTATCAACTCCACCCCTTTTTGATATAACGCCTCACCGTGCATCGATTTATCACCGCTTTTTAGCGCAATGACTAACATTCCAATGTCAAGCATCAGGTCATCAATTAAAATCTCTTTGTTCATAGATCCTCCTCAAGGAAACCCCAGGGATGAATCAGCCCCAGACGCAATACAGTTGTTGGTCAGTGCCTCCCAACGCGCTTGTTGCTGAAATTGTGAGGGGCTAAATTCAGCTAATACGCTGTCAAAATTGTTTTTATTTATAGAAACTTTTTCTCGTTCCGAGAGTGAGCGCTGTTCCTGCCCGTTGCTGTAATCACCCATGACCAGTAATTTCAACGGTAGCTCAACCTTTTTCCGTGCACCGCCAGTATGTAAATCCAATTTAATATTAATACGCAACGCGACTTAGAGACTTCATTTTGAAAACTTGCAGTCATTGATGGCTCCTTACTACCAAAAACAGAATAAAAACATCATGTGTCACGGCATGACATTTTTATGAAATAACAAGCTTTATCAGATAGTTATGAATCCGATAATTAGACAAACAGCAAATATGAGGGAATGAATAATGGCATCTCAATTGACGAATGGCTTAACAAAACAACCGATGCAAAATAACCTCAAACTATACTCACGCTAACGAAAGAATTACCGTAGAAAACATCCAACAAAGAAAAAATTAATCTTATATAGATAATAAGAGGTACAACCTCAACAGAAGTTAAACAAGATAAAATTAAATAAAAATAAATAAAACCCAGGAAATTCTTAATGACATTTCGTAACCAATTATAATTGTTACTATTTTTAATTCTTAATTTGTTACAAATTGTAATAATCTGTAATAACCAGTAAAAATATGCAATAAATATCGGATAATTGTTATTATTTCACGACTTTATTTTATCTTTTTTACTCAAATGATATTGATTATTAATTGTATCAATATCTCCATCAACCAGCGTATTAACCTATACGCAGTACAACTCACTTCATTAAGCAGATTTGTTCTTTATTACAATAAACGGTAAACGAAATAATTTAATGAGATAGGTATTAGAGAGATAAACGATTTCTACGCGTATCAGCATTTCAATAATTTAATTATTAGTTCAAATAAAAACTTGCCTAATAGTCAACCATCCGAACTATCGACAAGACAATCAAAAATACTGAACAACACGCGGAGAAATGCTTTCATTTCAACAAATATCTATTGGTACAGCACGTTATCCGATATATTCAATATCTCATAATGCTATATCATTTCCAGATCAATATTATTATCATTAAAATTCAACGTCAGTATCTTATTTCCTCCACCTCGATTATTACCAGGGATCTCTAATGCATTATCGTAAGTGAATTCCCTATTTATAGAATACTTAACCGCGTTTTCATTCGGTGGATTACAATAATCCTGAAATATCCAAATATTAAATTCAAATTCAAATTCAGATTTAAATCCTCTTTCAGTATAGATATGAATGGCTTTATTAGGTTCATATTTATCACCTATCCAGGGAGCCCATAAATTGCCATGCCATTCAGACATTTTATCCACAGAGAATCTTTTCCTGGCAACATATCCATGTTCAACGACAACTTTACACGGCATTTTATTATAAATAGATTTAATATTTGTTACTCCTGCGATAATATTAATAGCTGGTTTATTCTGAGTGTTACTTAATTTTCTTTCCATTTTATTCACCTATATCAATTAGTAAGTTAAATAATAATTTTGATAGGATTTATACCCTATGGATTTCAAGATGCATCGCGACGGCAAAGGAGCGAATCCCCGGGAGCATAGATAACTATCTGACCGGGGTGAGTGCAGCCAACAAAGAGGCAACTTGAAAGATAACGGGTATATAATAACTTCATCCTTTCGCACACTATAATCCAGCATTGACCTAAATTATCCTTTCAACATTAATTTCCCCCTGTGACATTACACTTAAAATAACATTAACCTCTTATTAATCACGCCTACCCTCTTATATCAATGATTAGCCTTAAATTAAAATATAGCGCAAAATCTATATTTTATCATTAAGGCCAGCTCACATATCTATCGTTATTTTCCCTTAATTGCTATGGTAAGCATTATCCATTAAATTTTTCGTCCCTCTTTTCATCATCCGGGCTAATTTTATTACGTATATAGGTAATACCAGAGCGCTAACCATAGTCAGTATGAAAATAGGCCGCACGTTCTCAGCAATAATCTCCTTACCATCTAAGAAAATGGAGGAGAAGAAGAACACCACGCCGGCGCCTAAATTGGAAAATGCCATCTGGAGGGCACCAAAACCTGCTCGGTTTTCAGGGGTCGAGGCATAAGAAGCGAGCACGTTTGCAGCCATCACCTGTACATAAGTCGCGAACATAAAAAGTGAGAAGAAAACGTATCCATTTATTTTTCCCGTTAATCCCAGAAAAATATTAACAATAAATAACGTCGCCGCGGCAATGGTAATTCTCTGAGGAGGGTATCTATCGCAAAGTTTCCCGGTTAAATAAGTACCCAACCAAGACGCAATACCACCGCAAAAGAATACCAGTGAAACTTGATTTTCCGGGATATAAAATACATTGGTTAATAGCGGAGCAAGTATTGGAATAAGCATGAAGGGACTAAAATTACTGACGCCACTTGCCATTCCAGCTAATGTTATTTTTTTGGTCAGCACAATTTTGTTCTGATTATTTTTTACTTTCTCTGTTCCTGGGATAAAGAAGAGGATCAGAGGCAAACTCACGATACATAAAATAACGATCAGTAAAAAAGAGACTTTCCAATTAAAACTCTCGGCCAAATATAAACACAACGGTATACCTAAAATACTCACAAATGAAAAAGATGAAAACGCAATTCCCAATACCCTTCCCCGCATACTTTCCGGGGAGTTATTCAGTAAGATGCCAATTCCTACTCCCAATGTCACCCCACCAAACAGACCGGCAACGATACGTAGCAGAATAAGTTGGTATGGTTCTGAGGAGAAAATCGTCAGGAACGTAATCAGGCCAAGAAGCAGGGTGTTTAAAATGAGAACCTTTCTTTTATTAAAACGATCAATAAAGAAAAAGGATGTCAGGCCAGAAAATACCGAGGAGAAAACATAAGCACCGGCAATAACCCCCGCCATCGTAACCGGCATGTGAAAATCTTTCGACATATAAACAAAAAGCGGCGTTACCATCATGTACTCTAACGCATTAATAAACTGAACTAATGCGACAACCATTGCAATAATAACTATCTGATTATTTCCAATTAACTTCGACATTATGAGTCCCAATTTCTGTTGGCTTAAATTTCATCGACACAGTAAGCAATTTACATCACACGCAGAGCAAAAAAAAGCACTATGTATCATCACAGTAAGAGCCTGACGTAATCAGACTTGGGATAGCTAGTAATGGTAAAGCAGAATAATCAAGCAGCAACAATTTCAACAACCTATTCATTGTCAGAAGTAAGTAACAAAGGCACTGTCTTTACCAAAATAATCATTAGGGTTGATACTCAATCGGCAAGCGTTTATCGCTACTGCTATCCCGACTAAGAATCACAAAAAGTGAAGCCCCCCTATTTATCACAATGGCTCAACTTAAAGAATTATTGGGCGGTAATAGGATGAGCTCAGAATAATTTCAAGGGATATATCAACGATCAGAAACACATAACAAACTTTCTGGAGAAATTATGGCGAATATACTTAAATATGGTGATACCGTAAAAATATTAAATAGTTTCAGAAACTGGGATGGTGGATATCTTAGTGTATATGGAACGAGCGGTATTTCAGATGGAAAATATACTGTGATAACCACCACTCAAGCCGGAACATTCTGGCGAATTGAATCAGCAACGGGCAAATCTGTCGGCAGTGAAGTTATTAACAACGATACTATTTTACTCCACAATCTTTATCAATGTGATGGCGGCTACTTAGGCCATTATGCAGCATCAAATCAACAGGTTCCAGAAGGAGAAATATACCCGATACACACATCAGATAAAAATATTCGTCCAGAGACATTAGAGTGGATTATTTATTCTGACATGCCATCTATTGATGGAAAAATCAAAGAAGATGAAAGTATTACGCTATATAACCGTTGGGGAACCAGAGGCTTTCTCGATACTAATGGTTGGGTTGGAGTCCCTGAAACAGTATGTCATGTATATACTTCTGCTAATAACCTCCGCAAACCTTATACCGGCCTGTGGAAAATGACACAAGTTAAAGATCCTTGTCTCCCGGTTACCAAACCCTCCAATTGCGCCGGAGAATGTGGCACTAGTGACGGCGGTAAATATTGCTTCCAGTTACCTCAAAGTATTCGATTTGGCCTGATAGCTTATACTAATACAACCACCCATCAACAAACAGTAAAAGTCTATATTGACGATCTTCTGGTAGATACATTCACCGGCAAAGGAACCGATACCAAAGCTTATACATCAGGTACAGGTAAAATCTGTATCGAGATTATCGGGGATGGCAAACCCTGTAAACTCCGTTACTCCTATAATACCCTTGATGGAAAACCGGGAACAGTAACTATTGGTGCTGAAAATGACGCCAATAATAATTACAATGACAGTGTGGTCGTATTAAATTGGCCACTGGTGAATTAGTTTAAAATACCCAGCTAATTTCACCACAAAAAATCATTAACAAATTAAAGCGGTATTATATGCCGCTTTTTTATGACATAAATATCATTGATAAAATATATTTCTAAGCATTACCACCCCTCATAAAAATGAAAAATACTGAAAAAGATGTTAAAAAACACAATCTAATGCTTTAATTCCCATTTGATTTATATATACCTTATCTCTTAGCATGTATTTTTATTTCTGCAAAGATACAAACAAATCAAATCGATCAGAAAATCATTAATATATAATCTTGATTACAACCCATCACTGGAATTAACCTTCAATTATACAAATCATTCTGCATCACAAAATATATAAAAAATTGCAGAGTTAAACTTGGAGTTTTCAACACCATTTTTAAATCTATTTCAACTGAAAATCAAAATAATACGTTAAGATATAATTACCATGAAGGATATATAACAATGAATACATCCAGTTATCTTTTTCTTAACTCGGAAAATATTAAATACAATGAAATATCTGGCCATAATGGGGTGTACGCAGGTTATCCCCAACCTGTCAGTAAAGATTGGCCTAATCTTCCTGTCGAATTCCAAAGACATATTGACGATGTGATTAATTTAAATGGTTATTTGTATTTCTTTAAAGGATCACAATATCTTAAATTCGACATCGCAAAAGCTCGAGTAGCTGAGGGACCTAAACCCATCGTGGAAGGATGGCCCGGATTAATAGGAACCGAATTTGAAAATGGGATAGATGCAGCTACGGAATGGATAGATATAAAAACCCCTGACATTACCGATGTCGTTTGCTTCTTTAAAGGCAGCGAGTGTATCGATTATACTGTAAGTTCACATACGATTAATCAGAAAACGATTTCAGAAAAATTGGGAACAACTGGTAAATATTCAGAATTCAGTACAAATCTGGATGCCGCAATTTTATGGAGAACTCGTGGATACCATTATATCTTCATTTTCAAAGGTAACTCTAATATCCGATTTAATCTGAAATTAAATGCTATCGATGGGGGACCAACGACCCCTAATAAAATTAATTGGCTAGGAGTTACCTTCAACAAAATTCAAGCTGCGGTATCAGTTGATACAGATTTGTTAGGTAGTCAAAACTGTGGCGGAACATGTGGTAATAATGACACTGGTAACTACTGTTTCCAATTACCACAGAGTACCAGATTTAGGCTAACAGCCTACACAAATACTGATGTTCATCAGCAAACGATAAAAATATATATTGACGACATTCTGGTAGATACATTAACCGGCAAAGGAGTTGATAACTTAACCGCCACTAAATCTTACTCATCAGGTACAGGTAAAATCTGTATTGAAATTACAGGAAATGGCAAACCCTGTAAACTCCGTTACTCCGATAATACCCTTGACGGAAAACCCGGCTCAGTCATTATTGGTGCTGAAAGTGGTACCGAGGGCAATTACAACGATAGTGTGGTGGTATTAAACTGGCCCCTAACATGAAAATGATTAGGAGGAATCAGTCAATAATAAGTAAAAATTAAAACACTTGAACAACTTCACATGTTTAAAATAATTCAGAGAATATCTTCTTCTCTGGATTATTTTATCAAATTAACCGAAAAATATCCCTATGAATAGCTAGGATCTAAACTTTGGGAAGATATTCATCAATAAAATACATCTGTTCTCCCACTCCGCTAAATTCTGTCAGGTTCACTTCGAAATCCTTTCACCGTACAATATCGACTCAAGCGCAGGCAGAAATGCTTGAGCAAATTTCTGGTTGTATTTGTTTCATCTATAACGTGACTTAAACACGGTTCCCAATATTCATATTGAAGGGTTGAAAATATTCTCAGGCTAATTATTTATTTGTGGCGTCAGAAAATATTGACACGTTAAACGCTTGTAATGAGCAATGTAAGACTAAAGCAATCTCATATTACTATGCTACTGTCAGTGCCGATAAGAATCACGTTGCTTTAACTAGGCAAGTTTCAACTGTTTAAAAAATACATTGCAGGAGAAATAACAATGGATAACTATTATGATGTTTTGATTATTGGCGCGGGTATTGCCGGCATTGGTGTAGCATGTCATTTGACAAGGAAATGTCCTGATCAGAAGTTTATTATCTTAGAACGTCGCCAAAGGATAGGCGGTACTTGGGATTTATTTCGCTATCCCGGCATTCGCTCAGATTCAGATATGATGAGCTATGGCTATGAATTCCGCCCCTGGACAGACACCAGTATTTTTGCCGATGGGCCCTCAATTAGAAGTTATATCAATGCAACGGCAAAAGAGTATGAAGTTGATAAGAAAATAGAGTTTGGGCTAAAAATCACTCAGACTGACTGGTCAAATGCGACTCGCCAGTGGACCGTTACCGCGATTGACGAAATCAGTGGGGAAACTCGGCAATTTACCTGTCGCTTTCTCATCGCTGCAACAGGTTATTACAACTATGATGAACCTTATTTACCTAAATTCCCCGGCATTGAAGATTTCAAAGGCCCGGTAATTCACCCTCAACTCTGGCCTGAAAAGTTGGACTATAAAGGAAAACGGGTTGTTGTAATTGGTAGTGGTGCGACAGCAGTTACTTTATTGCCTGCAATGGCACATGATACTAAACATATCACGATGCTACAGCGCTCTCCCAGTTACATCTTTTCAATGCCTGGAAGGGATAAGATAGCAGAGCTTTGCAAAGGCATTATTCCACAGCGCTGGATTTACACATTGAGCAGAAAGCGCAATCTTTTTCTATTTCGCTTAATTTATAAAATAAGTCGACATTTACCTACATTATTGAAAGCGTTTTTACTGGCATTGGCTCGCAAGCGTGTCGGCCCAGATTTTGACATGAAGCACTTGACGCCAAAATACATGCCGTGGGATGAACGGCTCTGTCTTATTCCCAGCAATAATCTATTCAAGGTACTAAAAGAAGGTAAAGCCTCTATTGTTACTGACCATATTGTACGTATAACTGAAAACAGTATTTTATTAAAATCGGGCAAGGAATTACCCGCAGATATTATTGTTACAGCAACTGGGCTGAAATTACATTTTCTTGGTGGAATTGAACTCTCTATTGATGGGCAAAAGCAACAAAGTCATGATCGCATGCTTTATAAGGGAACGTTGATACAGAATATCCCTAATTGTGCCTGTGTATTTGGTTATATCAATAACGCTTGGACATTGAAAGTTGATCTATCTGCGGATTATATCTGCCGTTTATTGAACGAGATGGAGCGTCGCGATGCTACCGTTGTGACACCACATGCTCAGCCAGGTGAGATGCAGGAGGACGAACATATTTTTGGTGCTTTGCGATCTGGTTACGTAAAACGTGCAAACGACTTGCTTCCTCGTCAGGGATATAGTTCAAACTGGCAGATTCCACATGATTACAAAAAAGATAAACAAGTTTTGGGGCAGCCTATAGATGATGTCGCGTTGCAATGGAAATAACCACACAAAATTAAAAATCAGTGGTTATATACCCTATGGATTTCAAGTTGCATCGCGACGGCAAGGGAATGAATCCCCGGGAGCATAGATAACTATGTGACCGGGGTGAGTGAGTGCAGCCAACAAAGAGGCAGCTTGAAAGATGACGAGTATATATCCCTAAAGTTCGGAATTTAACAGTTTTGATGTAAAAGCCAAATTCTATTTTGACACAATCAATTCAGTTTGGTGATAAAAAACAATCATATATCAAAGTATTAATTTATTAGAATTGTATCCTTCGTGTCAATAAAAATTAAGTTTTTATTTTCCTATCACTATTAAACAATTTAACTTAATAAATAATGTAAATAAAGCGGAAAATGCGATTTTTACACAGTTCAAGATAGAAATATCGTAAATTAAGCAAAGGGAATTTTAGTGGTATATTCATTGTCAGAGGAAAGAAACAAATTATCGGTATTCCTTCAGAAAACATTAATGTTCATAATTAACAAAATCAGGCGTTAATCACTATTTTTAGGATTACAAAAACGTTGAGCATTTTTCTGATTTTAATAACCTATTCTGAGATAACCCAGAAAATTATAAAACAGAATAATTAAGCTAGGGTAATTTCAATGTCATACTCATTGTTAAAAACAAACCAAAAACATTAAGGATAAATTATGGCTGATATACTTAAATATGGCGATACAGTAAGAATATTAAATGGTTACAATAACTGGCAAGGAGGATATCTCAGTACACATGGAAGTAATGACATCCCAGGCGCAAAACATAACGTATTAACTGTAGCTCCCTCCTTTTCTGATCTAGGGGTAATATGGCGAATACAGTCAGGAACAGGAAAAGCTATCGGCAGTGAAATAATTAATGATGATATTATTTTGCTTCATAATCTGGCTTTCTGCGATGGCGGCTATTTGGGATATTATGATGGCCCAAATCAACCGGTACCAAGTGGAGAAATACATCCGATAGTCACATCTGATATAAATACTTATTCTCCAAAAACATTAGAGTGGATTATTTATTGCGAGACACCTTATTCTATAAAGGGAAATATCATAGAAGGAGCAATTATCAGCCTACATAATCGATGGGGAAATAAAGGTTTCCTTAATAGTTATGGTAATGCCAACAAACCAAACACGTTATATGGTGTATCTCTTTCTGGTAATAGCGCTCGTAAAGTACATAAGGTAGACCAGTGGAAAATGGAAAAAATCAATGATCCTTGTCCGCCTACCAAACCCTCAAATTGTGGTGGAGAATGTGGTACTAGCGACACCGGTAAACACTGTTTCCAATTACCTCAAAGTATTCGATTTGGCCTGACAGCTTACAATAATACGAACATTCAGCAAACGGTAAAAGTCTATATTGACGACCTTCTGGTAGACACATTAACCGGCAAAGGAACAAATAATCCAATGGCGACCAAAACCTACACATCAGGTACAGGAAAAGTTTGTATTGAAATTGAAGGAGATGGCAAACCTAGCAAACTGCGTTATTTTGATAATATCCTTGATGGGAAACCGGGAACAGTAATTATCGGCGCCGAAAATGGTACCAATAATAATTACAATGACTGTGTCGTAGTATTAAATTGGCCTCTGGTGTAAATTAAAAACACTGTGATAAATTTCACCATAAGCAAAAATAATATTTACCAATTAATTAAAGCGGTATTATGCCGCTTTTTACTATGCTAAATTCATTATTAACCAAATATATATCAAGGTATTATTATTCAATAAAAAACATTCAAAGAGAATATTTGAAAAATATAAACCATGTTTCACATCTTATTTATATAATAAAAATCCATCTCTTATCATAGTATTTTTATTTTTGCAAAACATCAATGATATTAAATTCATCAATTATTTATTAATATACAACCTTGATTACAAACCATCAATGAAATAAACTACTCCACATCACTCTGCAAATAATAAATACAAAACAATCATAATCAAAGCTTTGAATATCATTTTTATTATATATTATCTAGAAATAGTAAGTTTAAATAATTAAACAATTAATCACCATAGAGGAGATATAACAATGAATACAAATACCTACTTATTCCTTGATGCAGAAAACATTAAATATCATGATGATGCACAAATAAATAAAGGGGACACTCCCCAACCTATCAGTAAAAATTGGCCTAGCCTTCCTGTCGCGTTTCAACGACATATTGACGATGTAATTAATTTAAATGGTTATTTATACTTTTTTAAAGGTTCGCAATATCTCAAATTCGACATAAAGAAGTCGCAGGTGATTGAAGGGCCAAAACACATTATAGAGGGATGGCCGGGATTAAGAGGCACTGAGTTTGAAAATGGGATAGATGCTGCCACAGAATGGGTCGATACAAAACGAGATGTTGTTTGTTTCTTTAAAGGTCGCGATTGTATTGATTATACCGTTAGTTCACACACAATTAGTAAGAAAACGATTTCGGCCAGGTGGGGAACTACCGGAAATTACTCTGGATTCAACTCTAATCTGGATGCTGTTATTTTATGGAGGAATATTGCTGGCTATTTAATTTACCTTTTCAAAGATGGTAATTATATCCGATACAATACAAATTCAAATACTATTGATATTGGGCCTACATCCACCCAATCCGGTTGGCCTGGAGTCACCTTCCCCAAAATTCAAGCGGCAGTCTCTGTTGATGCAGATTTATTAGGTAGTGACCGTGGTGGCAATAGTAGCTGTGGCGGAACATGTGGCACCAATGACACCGGTAAACACTGTTTCCAATTACCTCATAGTATTAGATTCGGACTAACAGCCTATAATAATACGAACATTCAGCAAACGGTAAAAGTCTATATTGACGACCTTCTGGTAGACACATTAATCGGTAAAGGAACAAATAATCCAATGGCGACCAAAACCTACACATCAGGTACAGGAAAAATTTGTATCGCAATTGAAGGAGACGGCAAACCTAGCAAACTGCGCTATTTCGATAACACCCTTGATGGAAAACCGGGAACAGCGATTATTGGCGCTGAAAATGGTATCAATAATAATTACAATGACTGTGTCGTGGTATTAAATTGGCCTCTGGTGTAAGTTAAAAACACTTTGGTAAACTTTACCACAAATAAAATTAATTTAACCAATATAAATTACCCTTTAGAATCAATTAGGAAAGTAGCATAAAAGAATTTAAATTATATTTATTAATATTATTCTTGTTCAATTTCATCTAAAAAATGAAATTTTAACAATACCTTAAGTTCTAATCACCATAAAGGAGATGTAATAATGAATACAAATACCTATTTATTTCTTAACTCAGAAAATATTAAATATTATGATGATCCACAAATCAACAAAGGGGACACTCCCCAGCTTATCAGTAAAGACTGGCCTAACCTTCCTGTCGAGTTTCAACGACATATTGACGATGTGATTAATTTAAATGGTTATTTATATTTCTTCAAAGGCTCACAATATCTTAAATTCGATATCGCAAAAGCTCAGGTAAGTGAGGGACCAAAACATATTATAGAAGGATGGCCTGGATTGAGAGGCACCGAATTTGAAAATGGGATAGATGCAGCTACCGAGTTTGTCGATACAAAACGAGATGTTGTCTGTTTCTTCAAAGGGCGAGACTGTATTGATTATACTGTCAGTTCACACACGATTAGTAAAAAAACTATTTCAGACAGATGGGAGACTATCGAAAAATACGCAGGATTCAATGCAAATCTGGATACCGTTGTTTTATGGAAAAGCATTGCAGGTTCTCTTATTTACTTCTTCAAAGACAACAATTATATCCGATACAATACACAATCAAATACTATTGATATCGGACCTACATCCATCCAAACTTATTGGCATGGCATCACTTTTAATAGAGTTCAAGCTATGGTATCGGTTGACGCAGATTTATTAGGTAGTCAAAACTGTGGCGGAAAATTTGGTACCAGTGACACCGGTAAATATTGTTTCCAATTACCTCAGAATACCAAATTTAGGCTGACAGCCTACACGAATACTGATGTTCATCAACAAACGGTAAAAGTCTATATTGACGATCTTCTAGTAGATACATTAACCGGCAAGGGGATAGATAACCTGATAGCGACTAAAACCCATGCATCCGGTACAGGTAAAGTCTGTATTGAGATTGCAGGTAATGACAAACCCTGCAAACTCCGTTATTTCGATAACATTCTTGAGGGAAAACCCGGAACCGTCATTATTGGGGCTGAAAATGGTGCCGCCAATAAGTACAAGGATAGTGTCATCATTCTGAACTGGTGAGTTAAAGATTTTCACTAGTGATAAACTCTGTCAATAATTAAAGCGGTATTATGCCGCTTTTTTTGCACGCCACATTGAGTAACAATAATAAGATTATAATCAAAATCACCTTTCTATACCCTATGGATTTCAAGATGCATCGCGACGGCAAGGGAGTGAATCCCCGGGAGCATAGATAACTATGTGACCGGGGTGAGTGAGTGCAGCCAACAAAGAGGCAACTTGAAAGATGACGGGTATATATTACAACAATATATGGGGCCAGGAGGAAAGCCCCTTGGTATATGTCACACAAGATGGTTAAATAACCAGACTCAATACTCCATATTAAAAATCTTGAAAAAATATCGCTCGATCAAATGGTGTTCGGTAAAGAGAATTTTGTTGATCTACAGTGTTAGCAGCAGAAGACATACCATACATAATCCCAATCTGGCCTGACGCAAGATTTCCTGTCATAAGTGTATTCATATTATATTGGCAAAGTTCTATCTTCCATTTATCTGCCACAGTGTTATACCATTCGATAATTAATGTGCCATTATTTGCCGCAAGCAATCCAATTCGCCAACGTGACCAAGTATTTCTAGGCCATTCATAACTCAGTGGAAAACCAGAATAAGCAGTACCTAGGGTCGGTTGCCCTTTATAAATACCATCCGTTTGTTTGCCAACAAAATTGACTGACTGAGTCAAATGAGCCTGAAGATTCCAAACCATGACATAAGGCGTTGCAATATCAATCGAAGTACCTAATAAAATATTTGGTGGCATATATTGAAGCTTATCTTTATATCCCCCAGTCAAATGAACCGCCATATAGCCGTAACCAATATCTATATATGTACCGCTTGCACTGGTTTTCCTGGATAGCACACATAATGTAATTTCAGGGTATGGATTACAAAATAGGTCAAGCTCACAATAGCAATGTCTGGCATCAACAGTCGTATCTGTTACAATCCCAAAACATTGACCATAACTACCAGATTTAGACAAAGTTTGTGCCTTAAAAGCTTTCCTTCCCCCAACATTGACTATATCCCAGGCGCTAGTCACATTGGCTGAATCCTTAAACAACACGCCAGCTCGCTGTGTTGTCGCATCTATCCATCGACCTTCAGGATATAAATTTGGCTCCCATACCGTTATTGGAACGGAATTGGAATTAGATAAATCTTCAATTCAGATTGAACTTTCATGTTGTTCTAATTTCATGACTAAAATATCCCCCTATATAAAGATAAAATTACACTTCAATCTTACTTTTTATACCTAAAATCAGGGTTAGATTTAATTTAAAAATAAATAAAAATCATCATAATTATTTAAAAAAAAGAAGAAAAACCCAACCAAACAAAATAAAATACCAGCTACAGGAATTTAAAAAATCAAACAAAAAAAACAGCATTGAATTCACTAATGAATTGTTAATATATAGCTTTATTTATAATCCATTAATGGTATTAATTTTTACATATACAAAATAACTTTTCAAAACATGGATCATTTGGAGAAAACTCAGTCCAATTTTTGTGATCTGATCAATCGCAAAAAATCCCAAACCACTAAACGGACTGAGTTATAACTATAATAGCACTAATATCCCGAAATGAACAACACCAGATAAAAAAATAAGAGAAATGATGAAATTTTTGTATCTAAATTATCTGTCAGTTAAATATTAACATTGAGTTAAAAATCAGTGAAAATAATATAAATCATCTATCTATTTAATTGAGCCATGAACTTTATTAATAAAAAACAGTGATGTTTGTTTAATTTTTAAAGAGATAAATAATAGAATCCTATGATAAGGTGATTTGTATAAATTAAAAATTAGGATAAGCATTATAGAGGGATCTAAATAAGAAAAAACGAAAATAACTAACCTAGGAGTATTAATTATGGCAATTGTTTTTACATCAATAGATCCACGTAGCAATCCCCTGCAAACATCAAGCCAAAATTATGTTGATATACCTGGTTTGGAACTTAATGTTTCAAAGTATTCGAATTCACCATGCTTAACAGCATTAATCACATTAAATATACCAACTCCCTACGCTTCAGGTAACAATTTTCCTGGAGGTAACTTTATTATTGTAACTGATAAAGGCGAACAATTGGCTTTCGGTGGATTTACTTACAATAATAAGAGTCCAGAATCCTATGGACGTATGCCATTCACACTGGTCACCCGTTGTTCTCTTGCGTCTAATGTCTCTATTATAAAAGCTCAATGGAGTAGTGTACGTGGTAGCACAGTACATATCGATTCATACGCGTCTATCTCTGCGGTTATTCAGTGCAATCACTTGGTTTAATTAATTTCAATGATTAGATGCTGCGTCATACACAGTGTGTAGAATTAACTTAGAGTTAAGCCGCTACCGACATTTTATATTCATAAATGAAAAAATCAGTGGTGGCTTAGCCTCAGAAATATAATTTTTATCAATTCATAAAACAGTGATCAATTTTATTTTATATGATAGAATTTCAATTTTGTATATGTTTAAATGTGTCAATATATAATATAAATTTATATTAAAAATGACTATCTTTCCAGTAACCTATTAATTTATCCATATACTGGTTATTAAAATTTAGATTTTTCGAAATCCCCATTCAACGTATTAAATAAATTTTCAAAATAGTAGATCTCACTTGGAGGGAATTCAGTCCAATTTTTTCGATCTAATCAATTGCAAGAAATATAATTAAAATCAATAGGTAGATTCACATAATAAGTGCAACATCGTTAATCTGGAAGTAAACATGTTCGTATTCCCTTAAATAATTCATTCGGTGTTTTCCCACCCCGTGTTTTTCGGGGGCGATT